>CAYNZV010000001.1:0-5828 GCA_964401715.1 uncultured Gemmatimonadaceae bacterium
GACTGGGGTGGTCAGGGATTGCATTACAGCGACGAGTTCGCTGGTCGTTTGAGTCCGGACCGGCAGGAGCTCCTGCGGCTCAAATAAGCCCGTGTGGTTCGACAATGTCATCGGGTCCGGGACACATAACCGCTTCCGTTCACATTATATTGGAGTTTCGATAATCGAAGTAGGGGGTTGTTCTGATGAGCTTACCAAATCTCAATTCTCTTCAACCGCTCAAGCGGTAGTTCAAGAGCTTTCTGATCCGCATGGAGGTGGAGGATTTGGGACAGGCCAAGGCCGTCTTCGAAAGGTGAGCAAATGAAGATTGTCGCACATTGCGTGCAGATGTCCGGCGTCCGTCTGCCGTCGAGCGAACTTGTTTTGGCGCGACGTTGGTGCGCCCAAGTGCAGGTGGGGTGAGCAGGTTCTGTTGAACCTTCATTCCATCCATCCAACAGTTTTCTTTCGTCGAGAAGACGATGGAATGAAGCAGGCGATCGATCTCGCCATCGAGAACGACGGCGAGGCGTGCGACGTCGAGCTGACCGTGCATCGCGGTGACCTTCAGGAATCATTCCCTTTGAATCTTTCCACCGGCTCACAAACGGCGCGCGTTTTTGTCGCCGACCTGCGTGAATCGATGCCGGCGGCGTGGGAACTGTCAGCTGTCGGGCTGGATCCGTTTACGGAACACACCACCTGGAAGCCCACCCGCCACTGGCAGATCCATTTTGTTCCGCTCTCTCACCACGATCTGGGCTACACCGATCTCCCAAGTAACGTCCTGAGGGAGCACGATAAGTTTGTGGACACCGTTCTAGATTATTGTGATGAGACTGACAATTGGCCGGAGGCATCCCGCTTCCATTATGTCATCGAACAGGCCTGGTCGGCATTGCATTACGTCGAGCACCGACCCGCTTCTCAGACAGAGCGCTTGGTCAAACGGTTGCGCGAAGGACGCATCGAGCTGACGGCCTTATTCGGCAACCAGATCACTGAACTCTGCGGTCACGAGGAACAGATCAGATTGCTCTATCCCTCCATTCGTCTGAAACAGAGGTACCAGGTTCCGGTGCGGACGGCGGCGCACAACGACATCCCGGGGATTTCGTGGGGGCTGGCGCAAATACTGCCCGGTGCCGGTGTGCGCTACCTGGTAGCGGCCCTGCCGGACTATTTCGCCTGGCATGATGTCAAGGTGCATACATTTTGGAACGAAGAGGAGGTGTTGCCGGAGGAGGCAGGAGGAGGTTTCTGGTGGCAGGGTCCCGACGGCAATAACCTGTTGTTTTGGTTTCCGGGACCCCGATTCGTGATGTGGTCCGGCGAACAGGCAGAGCGCGAACTGCCAGCCCATTTGGATTCCCTGGAGGCGAAGGGATATCCCCACGACATCTTTCACTGCGAATTCAGTGGTGGATGGCGGGACAACTCGCCGCCGGATCTGCGCGTGAGTAGCATCGCGCGCGATTGGAACCAACGTTGGGCGTTCCCGAGAATGGTGGTCGGTACCAACTATCAGTTTTGCGCGCAAATGGAGCAGCTTGCCGGCGCCGAGCTAAAAACGCTGCGGGGAGAGTTTCCGAATACTGATTATACCATCGGTGCGCTGAGCACTGCACGGGAGACGGGCATTAACCGCCTGACGCACGATCAGCTGTTGGCTGCGGAGCGTCTGGCCGTATGTGCGGCCACCGCCGCTGGTTTCGATTACCCGACGGACGTACTAGCCGAAGCCAACGACAATGCCCTGCTTTTCGACGAGCATTTGTGGAGCACGGCGTTTCCGATTGGACCAGCGATGGAAGGAGCGTGGAGCCAGAAGAGTCAGTTTGCCTATCGAGCCGCAGCTCTGTCTCACGACGTACTGCTCAAGAGCGCCAATCGGTTAGCGGATGCGATGCCACTAAACGACGACGGGTATTACCTGGTGGTATTCAATGGCTTGGGGCAGGAGCGCCACGAGGTGGTCCGCTTCGCTGCTACCACGGTGGCGCCGTGCGGCATGCCGATGTTTTGGGAGCAAAAGTGTCCAGGAAATGAAACTTCGCCGCGGTGGACATGGGGACAAGCGATTGGTCGACGATTTGTCGATCTCCCTTCCGAGCTTCTCGGGCAGCCATTGAAACTGGTCGACACGAGCACTGGGAAAGAGGTGCCGCATCAGGTGGTGAGATTGAAAGATCCACTGGCGGCGCGTCCGTTGGCGGCGGAGCGCTGGGCGATGGGTGGTGCCGAAGAAGGGTACCGGTGGGAGCTGGTATTCGTGGCGAGGGAACTGCCGTCGCTAGGATATCGCATCTATCTTCTGACGCCAGCATGTACGGAAGAAAAACGCGAGGAGAAGCGGAGCGGAGTACCACCGAAGGCCTCAATGTCGGTGAGCGGCGTGCCCTCAGTAAGGGTTGACAAAGCGCCCGCGCTAGAAAATAAATTCTATCATATTGAGATGGACGCTCGAAGTGGAGTGGTAACCAGTATCTACGACAAAGAACTCCAGCGCGAATGGGTGGATGCCTGCGCGCCGTACGGATTCAATCAGCTGGTGGTGCGCGACGTCAATTCGGGGGTGGCATCCGTTCCCTCTCACTCCCACATCGAACGGGGTGAACACGGGCCGACGCACAGCAGTTTGATCGTACGCGGTGATGGACCAGGTTGCCCTCAGCGAATTCAAGAGATCACACTCTACCACGATCTCAAACGAATCGAGTTCGCCAACCGCTTGCTCAAGGACGCGAGTTCGCTGCAGGAATTCTACTTCGCCTTTCCGTATGCTTTCGACAAACCGCAGTTTCGCTTCGAAGGTGGTAACTCGACCATCGAGCCGCTGCGGGATCAGTTGCCCGGTTCGAACACCGATACCTATGCGGTGCAGCATTGGGTGCAGATAACCGACGGCAACGGAGGTATTACCTGGAGCAGCCTGGAGGCTCCGGTGGTAGTGCTAAGCGAGCTGTGGCCGGGGTATGTTTCGCAAGCGCACCATGCAGTGACACCGCCGGGGTATGGTCATGCGTTTCTGGAAGATCCATCACAGCTGACCAATGGCCACATCTATTCATATATAATGGCATATAATTTCCGCACCAATTTCCGTCCAATGCAAGTGGCAGACCTATTGTTTCGCTATGTCATGACCAGCGATTCAAGCGAGAGCGTAAGGCGCGGTGCCTCTGCCTTCGGCTGGTCAGTTGTTACCCCACCGTTGGCAGTTGGCATCAATGGGCCGCAAGCAGGCATGCTGCCACCTGTATCCGCGTTTTTCCGGGTGGAGCCAGTAGACGTCGCGCTGCTGGCGCTCAAGGTGGCCGAAGATGGTGACGGTTTGATCGTGCGGCTAACGGAAACCGCGGGACGAGATGTTGTTGCAACGGTTGAACTTCCGCATTTTGTGATTACCGAAGCCTGCCTAACAAATCTGGTTGAAGAGAACGGTAGATTAGTGGATTACGATGAAAGTAGCTTTCGCGTGAAAATACTGGCCAGTGGAATAGTCACGGTGCGTTGCCGAGGACAACGCTGGTTCCCAACTAATACGCTGTCGTACTATTCTTAGATCAGGAGGTTTAAGCCTCCTAAGTTATGAGGTCTCATGAACGAGAAGCTGCAAGCTGAGTTGGCGCCAACCGGCATCCTCCGTGCCGGCATCAATCTCTCTAACTTTCTGCTGGTAACCGGGAAGTCAGCTTCCGGGGAACCGGAAGGTGTGTCGCCTGATATGGCGCGCGCTGTGGCGGATCAGTTGGGCGTGCGTGTGGAGTACGTGGTGTACGATACGCCGGCTCAACTTGCCGACGCAGCTGTGGAAGATGTGTGGGACATCGGCAATCTGGGCGCCGAGCCGGAGCGGGCGAAGACGATCAAGTTCACCTCAGCGTACGCGGAGATAGAAGCTACCTACCTAGTGCCGGCGGGATCGACCATCCATTCGATCGACGAAGTGGATCGAGAAGGCGTGCGCATCGCGGTGTATGGTCGTGGCGCCTACGGGCTATGGCTAAGTGACAACCTCGAACAGGCCGAGCTGATCAAGGCGGACGGCCTCGACGAATCGTACGATATTTTTGTGGAGCACGGACTGGATGCGTTGGCTGGATTGAGGCCCCGGTTAACCTCGGATGTTGAGAAACTGCCGGGTGCGCGCATACTCGACGGCAAGTTCACCGCGGTGCAACAGGCGATCGGTACCAAGCTGGAGCGCAAAGAAAGTGCCGCTTTTCTGCAGAGGTTCGTAGAAGACGCGAAAGCGAGTGGCTTGGTGGCGGAACTGATCGAGAAGCACGGGGTGACCGGAAAGCTCACGGTGGCGCCGTGCATTTGACAATCGATTCTTTCTACAAGCGCAACTACTGTTGGTATTCAACGATTCCAAACAAGGGCAAACAATGACGGTACTGACCGAAGCGGATCATACCTTTTTCAAAGAAAACGGGTACATCGTTCGTAGTGACCTGCTCTCAGATGCAGACACGGCACGCTTTAACGAACTCTTCGACCACGACCGGACGGCGTACAGATACCGCTGGCATCCGTACGGGTTTCGTCAACATGTTAATTATGACGCCTTAGTGACCTCACCGGAGTTCGACGAAGTGGTACGCCATCCGAAGGTGTTCTCCGCCATCGAGGAGTTGATGGGTGGTAAGACCTGTTTCGGTGAGATTGGCGCTCGATACATGAGCGAATACGAAGGCGAGCTCCAACGAGGCTGGCATCGGGATCGCCCGCACTGGTGGGGGCACGCCTACCGGATGGACTACATCCAATTCATGCTCTATCTAACTGACGTGGGGCCAGAAACCCACTGTTTCTCGATATCCCCCGAATCGATCAATGAACCGGTGGTCGAGGAAAAGGAGAAACAGGTGAAAAAAGGTGGGATCGTCGATATCGAGGGGCCGGCCGGCACTGTCTGCCTGTTCAACGTCGCCGTCCTGCACACGGCGACGGCTCGGGCCACGACCAAGGAACGCAAGACGCTACAGATCTACTACGGTCATCGGGATCGCGCGCCGTTGGCGAACGACTCGGTGATACCGCCACGGTTCTGGAAGCTGGATCCAGATGCGGAGACGCGTGCGTTCTACGGAAATCTTAACGAAGTGACGCGGCTCTACGCGGATTCCTTCGGGGTGGAGGAGTGAAGCGGACAGGCGTAATGTCTCGCAGTTGCAAGGCTGTTGCTGCCCCAAGTCATGCGATTGCAGATGGTTTGTAATATATCCATTTGGAACTTGCGCTTGATCTTGATTTGGCAAGTTCATTCCTGTGTGTGAGAATGATCCTAAAGGCCATCGGCTTCACCGAAATTCCCTAACGCGAGCTCCGAAGCGGGTCCTACGCACTCCTTACGACTCACTTTTTGCCGAGGTTCCCCATGTTCACATTATCCGAAAAACACATCACCGACTACCATACGACGGGCTGTACGATCTTCCGCGGAATCATTCCAACGTCCCTCATTTCGGACTTGCGGAGAGTTTCTGACAAGGCGCGAGAGATTGCCCGGGCAGAGACGGGATCGCAGACTCAGCGGCTTCAGCCCGTGGGAGCCTTCGATCTCGATCTTAAACCCTTCCAAGACTATGGTGAACTCCTGGAGCTCAACGATGCGATTTATCGCGTTCTGACGCCACGTCACACCCACGCCGACACGGATCGTCTTGGAATCCTCCTCGAACCCGCTGATTACCCGTGGTGCATCAATTGGCATCGTGACCACCGTGATCACGTCCCCAAAGACATCTTCGAAAGGGAATTCCGCGAGGACTGGGATCAGTAGGTTTTCGATATCAACTACATGAATCAGATCAATTGTGCTCTCTACGACGATCCCT
>CAYNZV010000001.1:5928-78908 GCA_964401715.1 uncultured Gemmatimonadaceae bacterium
GACTACAGGTTTAAGATGGGCGTCCTTCTCGCTGACACCGCTCTGCCTTTCGAGAAGGCCGTTGGCGTGGCTAAGGAGTTGGACGTCTCTTATGTGGAATATTTCGTTGAGGCGGAAAAGCTCACCGATGAGCACGCCGCTTACTGCAAGCGCTTTCTGGATGACGCCGGATTGCAGACGCATATGGTGGGATGCGAGCCCAATCCGTTCAAAACGCTGCACATCGACGAGGTTGAGCTGGACGAACTCGGCACCTACCCAGAATTCGCCCGCGACCTGGAGAATCTGCGCCGCTGTATGTCGTTTGCTCAGATCGTCGAAGCGCCCCAGGCTCTCTGCTCCGGGTTCGCTTGGCCCGGGGAGTTCCATATGCCGTTTAAACGGCCGGGTCCGACCTGGGCGACGCGTTACGCAGCCGGAGGCGGAATCATACCATCGGCAGTGCAGGAGAGGATGGTCGCAGCTTTCCGCATGGTAGCGGCAATGGCCGACGAGCACGATATAGACGTGCTGCTCAGCGTCCACCCCTGGGAATACGTGAATACGAGCCGCCACTACCTGGAGATAGTGGAGCAGGTTGGCTCGACTCGCTTCAAAGCCAAGTGGTGCCCTGGGGATGCGATGCTTGCCGGAGAGTTCGATACGGTTACTACCGGCTATGAAAACCTGAAACCTTACCTGACGAGTCTGCATCTGAAGGATACGCGCACTATAGACGGCCCGTTGTGCAAGTTCGAGTGGTGTGAGCTGGGCACCGGCGACCCCGATTACGGGGCGCTCTTCCGCTCTTTTGCCCGCGATCGGCTGGATGTGGTCATCGCCGTGGCCTCGCACTATGAACCGCCCGGCGGCACGCCGGCCGATGGCATACGCCTCAACCACCGCAAAGCGTTGGAGCTGATGGAAGCGGAACAGTGAAGCTCCCCATAACCTTTGAGGTGGATCGCTATACCGACCTTCCCAGCATCCATCCGGCCGCTGACCATAAAGCGCCGGGTGTGAAGAGCTTCTTTTTTCAGAACGAAGACCTATTCGGCAAAGAGACCCGCGTATTTGGTTGGATGGGCATGCCCTACCTGCGTGCTGGGGAAAGTTGTCCCGCCATGGTTCTGGTCCACGGCGGTCGAGGGACCGCCTTCGACGAATGGGTCAGGTTGTGGAACGGTCGCGGGTATGCCGCGATCGCGGTTGATCTCTGCGGGTGCGTGCCGTTGATGCCTATTCCCGAAATCGGGGTGATGTACCGTCGACATAAGTACGCTGGCCCGGAAGGTTGGGACGCTTCTTTCGAGCAGATGAAGTGGAAGACGGAGGATCAGTGGCAGTTCCATGCCGCCACTGCCCTGTTACGGGCGCATACCATCATTGCCAATGCGAAGGGCGTCGATCCTGATCGAATTGGTGTAACTGGTATTTCCTGGGGTGGTTATCTGTCCTGCCTGATGATGGGGATCGATCCGAGGTACAAAGCGGCGATACCGGTATACGGCTGCAGTTTCATGACCGACTCGACCCGCCAGGAAATTCGCTATCAGGATAAGCGCCGTCGGGAAGAAGTCGAAGCGTGGGGCAAGCGTTGGGACGCGATCCACTACATCCCCAACGCACTGATGCCCTCGCTCTGGGTAAGTGGGACCAACGATGGCGCGTACCCATTCGATTGTTTTGCCAATTCATACAACTCGGCAATGGATCCCACGATTTGCGTGCGGGTTGAAATGCCCCATGGTCATACCCAAGGCTGGGCGCCCAATGAGATCCACTATTTCACCGATGCCTTGTTCAAAGGAGGGGCACCGCTTCCGCGGCAAGTCGACACAAGGACTGAAAACGGGAGGATCGTTTCTCGATTCGAGTCGGAGCGACCATTGATGAAGGCGACGCTCTGTTACACGCGGGCTACGGGTATGTGGACGGATCGAAGGTGGAATCAGATCGGCGTCGGACTGGAGGAGGAAAGGCACGGTTACGTGGCGTCCGTCGAACTCCCCATGGAAACAACCGCGGCTTTCATAAATGTCACCGATGATCGCGGTCTGCTGGTTTCATCGACACACATCCAACCCTGACTTGAGTGCGCATTCCAGACGTGTAACAATGTGATCTATCGGCGCCCATTGACGTTTAGAAAGGAATATTGTAGCCGCACAATCGAGGGACTCGCGCCCGGCGCCAAGTCATCACGATACACTCAGACGCGATATCCGAAGATCTTGGCGCGAAACAGACGAAGGCGAATGGCCACTGTATCTCCAACAGAAGAAATGTCGCTGTTGCTGTTCCATGTAATCAGCTTGTCCTCCTCGTCACCGTAGATCCAATCGCAATCATCGAAGGTAAACCCCGGGGTTCCTCCGTCATCGGGGTACTTTCGTGAAGGCACCGCGTGACGCAGCTCCACCTTTATCCACCCACCGTTGTCACAACGATAATTCAAGCGAAGCTCGTTATGGTGTCGTTTTAATGTCGGTACGGTGAAACGACCTTCGTTTTCGGCTTCGATGCCACAAAGGCGATGGGGTTGCCAGCGTGCCCAGCGTATCTGCCGCGGCTCCTGTGGCATCGGCATGCCGGGATGGAAGCCGTTGTGCAGTCCCGTTCCGCCGGTGAACGGGACTGCCCAGCGGCCGTCCGGCAGGACCACTGGACCTCCTTGGGCGTAGACGGTGCCGTCGCAGCCGCTGCCCGGAGCTCCGACCGGAATACACGGGCGTCGGTCCGGCCGGTTCCAGATGAGGCCGTCGCGACTGAAGGCGATCTGATTGTCCACGTGACCGCTGCTTTGATCGAAGATGTGTACTATCATGCAGTGCAGGCCCTTGCGTTCGGGGTACGGGAAGTAATAGCCGCCATAGAACGACACTTGTGGTCCGTCAAGGGCATCTGGATACAAAACGAGCTTCGGCGCCGGCCAGTCATAGAAATCCTTGGTGCGGGTTAAACCGATACATCGGCGGGTGTAATCCAGCTCTGGCGTACTATGGGCTAGCCCCTGGATCTCTTCATGGGCTAGCCCATGCACCCGGATGTAAGAGAAGTAGGTTTTGGTTTCCGGCTCGAGCATCGGGAAGCTACCGCTGCCATCCGACGGCATGTTGGCTACTGGCTTACCGATTTGGTTCCAGTGCATCAGATCTGGCGAAGTGAACCCGCGCACATAGGCACGCATGACCATCGGTGGACCGGCATAGCTGTCCCCAGCATACTCCATATTGCCCATCCGCTTCAGTCCTTCTTCGCCTTCCAGTTCTTCGCCGGTGTCGGGATCGAACATGCCGCCGATCTCAACCCAGGATTTGAAACGTTGCTCCGGCGAAGCCAACACATCTTCCATTACCAGTCCAATGCACTGATCGCACACCAGGTTGTTTTTGGTAGAGCCGTTGAAATCGATGCGGCCAATCTCCGGTCGTGTCCACTGGTAACCGTCGTTGCTGAAACGGTACCCGGTTCCTCCCGAGGCGCGATAAAGCATCCTGTATTGGTCGTTCTCCTGCCATAAGTACAACGGCAGCAACCCTCCTTCCCAGTCGGCATCTTCGTTGAAAAGTACCTCCGAGGTGGAAGCTTCCTCCATCGATAACCGAATGCCAGAGGGTGAGTCGAACAGGCCAAACTGTCCGTGCCGGTCTTTCCATCGATTTCCGGGATATACGTCGAACCAATCGCACAGAGGTTGCCATGCCCCCGAATTATCCCGCGCGCCGCGGCCAAAGGGCGCGCCGGGCAGATGTGGATTGGCGTTGTTGGCCACGGCAGTCTCCTGATACTTTCCAGTAGGCTATGAAAACCGTCTTGTGAGTGGGAACCTGATTGTCGAAACTACTTCTCTGCTTTGCTGAGCACAATTTTCGGCGATCGCTTTACCTCCAATGAGCAGAACGCCGGGGAGCCTCTACATATGGACAACAATCAGGGAGATCGTCCGAACGTAGTATTGATCATGTCCGACCAGCACAACCGTGCTGTCATGGGGTGTGCTGGCCATCCGTTGGTGCAGACGCCGAACCTCGATGCCCTAGCGCGTCAGGGTACGCGTTTCAACAATGCCTATTGTCCATTTCCACTGTGCGGACCCTCTAGGGCCGGTTTCATGACCGCCCAGTACCCCAGCGACATCGGCGTTTTCGACGGGGACGATTTTTCATCCTCCGTACCTACCTTCGCTCACGGCATAGGGGCTGCCGGTTACGAGGCGGTTCTCTGCGGTCGCATGGGTTGGGGTGAATTGGATCAGTTCCACGGCTTCGAACAACGCATACACGGAGATGTCATTGGGTTCGATGCGATTCACAAAGAGATAATGGGGCGTGGATTCAACAAGACCGCGGGGCAGACACGTTACGCCGTCGAGGTCGCGGGGTATGGTCGCACTGGCTATCAACTCTTCGACCAGAGCGTGGTCCAATCCTCCTGCTCCTTCATCAGAGCGCGCGACCCGAACTCCCGACCATACTGCTTGGTAGTGGGGTTGATTTTGCCTCACAATCCGCTCATTTGTGAACGGGAAATGTTCGAATATTACTTGGATCAGGTCCCGGTGCCAGAGCCGATGTCACAGGAATACCTCGAACGTTTGCATCCGGCGATGGAGAAATGGCGCGAACGACGGGAGGTGGACGCCTTGACACCGGAACAGAATCGTCGCGGTTTGGCCGCGTATTACGGTCTGGTCACGGAGCTGGATGGCAGTGTCGGACGCATCGTTAATGCCGTGCACGATTCAGCAGGAGCTGCCAACACGATCATAGTTTATTGTTCAGATCACGGCGACATGGCCTGCGAGCACGGCATGTGGTGGAAGAGCAATTTCTACGAGGGTTCGGTGGCTGTGCCGCTCATCATCTCAGGGCGGGGCTTTAAACAAGACGATGTTAGTGACGCGCTCGTGAGTCTGGTAGACGTGGGACCAACCATGTTGGACTTGGTGGGGGCCGAACCGCTGCCAGATGTTGCCGGTCGCACCTTTGCCGCGAGTCTGAGGACCAACGGCGACTCGTCGAACGCGACGACGGAGCTGTTTGCTCAATACAGCGGGCTACACGGAGATCAATCGGGATTTATGGTTCGGTCTGAGCAGTGGAAGCTGAACTACTACCACGAGTTCCAGTCGTGCCAATTGTTCGACCTGGAAAATGACCCGGGGGAGCTATGGGATCGGGCAGAGGATCCAGATTGCAGCGAGATCGTTTCCGCATTGTTAGGAAAGATTGAACAGCGCTGGCTGCCGGCCAGGTATTCAGAGGAACACGAGAAGAAGCTTCGCGGCGACACCATGATCCGGAGCTGCGGTCATGGGCTCGCACCTCACGACGTTACCCATTTTTCCGGAATCCCCCGCTACAGCCAGTTTGATTATGCGCAGTTGCCACAGCCGCCGAGGCCGAAGGCTTAAGGCGCCCGCTTGAGGTGGTAATTCTCGCAGTTCCCCTTATCACACTACAGGCAGTTTTTCGGATTCTCGTCGTAGTAATTTTGCCGCTTGCCGATCGCTGTGATGATTGAATCGACAATCGCGACCGCCTCTCCGCGTGGGCACTTGCTGGCCATTAGCGGCAGATGGACGATCTCTCTAATCGGCTAAATCCAATAGTGCGGGTCGAGTTCTAGATAGCGGTGTCGTTCAAACGTCGACGAGAAGCACCTCTGCTCCTTTGACGTTTTCTCGCTTCAATTCCCCAAGGGCCCGGTAGCTGGTAGGCGGTAACCTCCGGCGATAGCGGAATCTTGGCAGCCAAGGGCAAGAATGCTCTGATGTCGTGCTGGGTGATGTTGGCGACCGACTTGATCTCCCGTTCTATCCACAGATGTTAGTGGTAGTTGAGTTGCTGTAGATGTATCTTGTCGACCTCTTCCTTGCGAATGGCGTTGATGACGAGCCGGCCCCAAGGAACGAGGTTGGCCATCGGTGATTCTTGTCAACCGCAAGGCCCGATAGCCGATGGTGCCGGGGCATAGAAGAGGTGCGGCAGATTCATCGGAAAAACCAGATGGGACGAGGTAAGCGTAATCCTGCGGGACCGTCATGTATTCCGCGTAACCACCATTTGCGTCGCGGCCGGTGGCGCGAAACTGCGGGCTGAGGTTTTCGTCCGGCTTACCTGTTGATGAATGTATCCGACCGACGCGATCTCTCGGATTATCATCGCTTTCATCACAAACCCTTGAAAGATGAATATAATCCGTTTATCGGCACGGGTTCTGCGGTGTTGGTGGGTATGTCTGAAATGATGCCGCAGCTTGTGCTTGACCTCGATAATGACAATCGGGTTTATCGATAGCGCAGAAGCCATACCGGACGGTGCGATCGTCCGACCGTCAACCTGCAAAAGGGAACGGCCCGACTAGGGCGTCGGAGGCCTACCATATGTCTATGCCACTACCAAGAACCATACCCGTGTTGGACTGGCACGGCGTCTTTCCCGGATACGCCAGTTACGACGAAGAAGGAAACTATTCTCCGCAGGACATGCCGCGCGGTGTTCGTCTGTCGCTGCAACTGGCGGAGCCGTCAGAACCGGTGTTCCGGCGGAAACACCGTTGGGAGGCGGGCAATCTTTTGCATCCGACCGTGTTCTGGGACGACGGTCGTTTGCGCATGTGGTACAGCGCACTTGCCTCCGTGGATGATCCTTGGGTGAAGAAAGGCAACATCCCGGGGAAATACCCCGGACTGTGGTGCTACGCCGAAAGCGAGGACGGCTTCCACTGGCAGCGGCCAAATCTGGGACTCTACGAATACGATGGCTCCACGGAGAACAATATCCTGTTGGCAAACGGCGACATTTCCGAAAACGGTTACGGTTATATGCATATGATGCGCGACTTAGCAGGGGATCCTGATGAGCGCTACAAGGGAATCGGCATCAAAGCGACCTTTAAAATCGACGATCAAACCGCAACCAAGGAAGAAGCCTTGGAGTTGACGGCCAAGCTGCAAGCCGCTGGTGACGCAGGTGAGATCGGTGAGCGTGTCAGCCGCCAGCTGGATATCGTCGGTGGCGTGTCGGCGGACGGCATGCGCTGGGCCCACCTTACCGAACCGGTGATGGAGACGCCGTGGCTTTTGGACACCCAGAACATCCTTGCCTACGATGAAGATGTTTCCAAGTACGTGATCTATCTGCGCAGCGGCCGCTCACGACGCCGGGCGGTATCTCGCTACGAAGCGGACAGTTTCCGCGGGCCGTGGACCAACCACCATATGGTGCTTACCGCTGAGCCCGATGATCCGGTGGACTGGGACATATATGCGCCCTGTTATTGTCGTCATCCACATGCTGGCCACCTGATGTTCTTCTCGCCTTTTCACCGCGCCAGCGATCTGCTCGATGTACATCTAGCAGTGAGCCACGACGGCATCCTGTGGGCGCGCCCGGAGCGCAAACCGATCTTGCGTTTGACCGAGCAGTATGGCGGATTGTGGCCAGCACCAGAGATCGTTGAGCTCGACGACAATCGCTGGGGGGTGTTAACCCTGGCTTCGCCGGCTCCCCACAACGCGCCGTATTTCTACGAGTCGCTAAAAGACACCGGGTCGTTCGCTGAAGGCGATATGGTGTATCTCTGGGCCCAGTGGCCGCGCAATCGCCTGGTGGCATGGGAAGCGGATGATTATGCTGAATTTTCTTTGTCGGAGCAGCTGTGCGCTGGGATGCAACTATGGCTCAACTACAAGACTCTGCAACCGGGAGCGTTCGTGCGCGTGGAGATTGTTGCTGGCAGGCTGCCCAACCGCACAAGCGCAGCTGCGCCGCCGCCGGCGAAAGGATTCTCTTTTGCCGACTGCGATACTCTAACCGGAGACGACCTCGATGGTCTCGTGAGTTGGGGGGGCAAGTCTGATCTGTCGCAATTTCGCGGCAAGGAGATCCATCTGCGTCTGCAAATGGCACGCGCCAAGGTGTTCTCTTTGTCGATGTAGCAATTGGTATCACCGTTCGAATCCCCGAGCTCTCGTATTCGCTACAGTTCATAGCATCAAGCTGCGGAGCGTGTGCCGCAATGCTCAACACGTCCGATGGCGGACGCCAAGCGATTAATCAGTCGTAATTGCTTCGCTGGTGGTCACCCATTAAGCGGCGCTGACGTTCGGTGGCTGTCTCGAGAATGGTCGGATCGAACTGGAAACGGTTGAGATAGGGTGGGTACTTCTGGGTGATCATGCGCATGCCGTAGTGCACTTGAAGAAGGTAGCGTGTCCGGTTGCTGGTGTTAGCGGTGCCACGGTGCCACACCTCGCTGCGGAACACGACCACGTCGCCTGCGTTGCAGAGAATCGACTTCTCGGGCTCCCCTCTCCAGGTTACCTCTCCCTTGTCACTGTCAGGTTTGCGACCGGACAAGTGGCTTCCTGGTACAAGATTGGTAGGTCCCAGCGTTACCACTTGGTCGTCCAAGTAAAAGTGGGTGGTGGTGATGTAGATCGGTATGTGCACACGCGGGTCGGAGAGCACGTCTTCAGGTAGACTCAACGGCAGCCAGTCGGCGTGCAATGTTTGCGTTGGTCGTCCAGGACCCGTCATCCATGCGGTCATGCCGATGCAGTGACAATCTGCGCCGTGTACCGCTTCGGCGATTTCGATAATTCCTGGATAATCAAGGAACTGCACGAAGTGCTCGTGTCGATTGAACGCGTTGTTGATCGCCTTATTCATGAAGCCATGTTCGGCGGGATCGGTGCAACTGTCGCAACTCTCCGGGAGCGCAGTGAGAGCGTCCATTTGCGTTCGCAAAATGAGTATCTGGGCGGCGTCCAGAATGCCGGGGAGGTAGGTGTAGCCGTCGCGGTATAGAGCTTCAATTCTTTCCTCGAGGGAGGTGTAAGCCATCAATGGCAGTGCTTCAGCCAACTTTGAACTTTCCCATATAGTAGTTGTCTCTTATTACGCCCGATTTCAACCGGTATTGCACATTTGAGTCGCGTCTAACTGCACCTGCCTAGCCATCAATATGACCTTACTGGCAAAAAATACCATTGCCAATCACCGTGATCCAGCGATGAATCGACTGACTCCCAGGGGCTCCCAATGAAAAACTCACAGTTCGCTTCGACAGATCTTTACGTGGCTACCCGCCGAACACCAGGATCATCGACAGCCCGAATCTTGACGCGAGCTTCGAAAAAGTACTGTATGCCATTTGTCTATTGGAGGACTCATGAGTGAGTATGACTGTATCATTCGTGGCGGTCGTCTCATCGATCCGGGTAACAACATTGACGATGAGCTCGATCTGGGCATTTCGGGCGGTCAGATAGCCGCTGTCGACAAGGGTCTCGATCTTTCGGTCGCAAACCAGGTGTACGATGCTACCGGAAAGCTAGTGGTGCCCGGGTTGATCGACTTGCACGCCCACTGTTATCTCAGTGTTACCCCAGGGGGCGTGGATATTGATCACTACGGCCTCGGGCGTGGCGTGACGACCATCATCGATGCCGGCAGCGCCGGCAGCGACACCTTTGATGACTTCCGTGCCAACGCGATAGAGCGGTTCAAAACGCGCGTGATCGCCTTTCTTAATATTTCGCGAGTCGGATTGTCCGTTTTCCGTAACAAAGATGGCAATGAGCTCGAACACCTGGCTTGCCCGGCATTCATCAACCACGCGGATTGCGTCAACTGTCTCAATGCGAATCGCGACGTCATCGCTGGGGTCAAGGTGTTGTTATCTGCGGCATTGGCGGATGATGGTCGGAACGAAGCGAAGGCGTTTCGGGAAGCTCTACAAGCGGCCGTAACAACCGCCACGCCGCTGATGACCCATCACGCCCAATCGACCATATCTATAGATGAGTGTCCGGGCAGTATGCGGGCCGGCGACATTTACACTCACTGCTATCATGGCTTCGAAAGCACCATTATCGATCCCCAAAGCCGTCGGGTGCACCCAGCAGTGCGCGCGGCGCGGACGCGCGGCGTTCTTTTCGACATTGGTCACGGCATGGGGGCGTTCAACTGGACGGTTGGGGAAATCTGTGCCGAAGAAGGGTTCTGGCCCGATATCATCAGCACCGACCTACACACTGGCTGTTTCGAGGGACCTGCCTACGATATGCCTACGGTTATGACGCGAATGCTGCATCTTGGCATGCCGCTTCCAGAGCTGATCCGGAGGTCGACCATTGTCCCAGCTACGACTATCGGTTGGGGTGATCGCATCGGGAGCTTGGGTATCGGTCGAGAAGCGGACGTGGCGGTTCTGACGCTCGAAGAAATGGACATGGACCTGGAGGACTGCCAGAGTCAAATGCGCCGGGTTAAACAACGTCTCGTCGCGCAGGCGGTCTGGCGTGCGGGCGAGGCGGTAAAGGTTACGAAACCACGTTGCTTTCCCAACAAGGGAAGAATAGAGGAACAGGCCGAGAACTGGCCGAAACTGGTTATCAGGGATGACTCTCGAGATCAATGAAACCATCGTGTTACAAAATGCTCCGATGAGGCGTCCCGGCTTTGCCAGAAACCTGGGCGGTGGTTCGTCTCCGTTGCCGTGTTTAGTTTTTAAATTCGTATAGAAACACATGAACTGATAGGAGCTGACCCTACAATGACACTGAGCAGACGCCAATTTCTCACGAAGTCGACCGCTGCGACGGTGGGTTTCCTCGGTTTGCGGCACCTCATCGCTGCCGGGTATACCAGCGCATCGACCGCGCACCACCTCGCGTTTCCTGATCTGATTCCAGATCCGGTAGGCTTGGTTGACCTGTTGCCTGGGTTTGACTACAGCGTTGTTTCCGTGGCCGGACGACAGATGGACGACGGCCTTTTGGTGCCAGCCGGTCAGGATGGAATGGCTGCTTTTGCGGGCCCGCAGGGAACAACGGTATTGGTCTGTAACCACGAGCTTAGCCAGAACTCTACGGGCAATGGGGCGTTCGGTGACAACAACGAATTGATGAGGGAGGATCGTTGGGAAAGTCTATTCGACGCTGGTCGACGATCGCACCCTTGTCTGGGCGGCACCAGCACCATGACATACGACACGAGATCCAACAGGCTCCTTCGTCACGAGCTGAGCTTGGCGGGAACGGTGCGCAATTGCGCCGGTGGCCCAACACCTTGGAACAGTTGGATAAGCTGCGAGGAAACAACGCAGACAACCGGGGAGACCTACGGTCAGGACCACGGTTACAACTTCGAGGTGCCCGCCCTCGAGCGCGGTCTCGCCAACCCCAATCCGCTAAAGGCCATGGGGCGTTTTGTGCACGAAGCAGTGGCGGTGGATCCGGCTACCGGAATCGTCTACCAAACTGAGGACCGATCCGACGGGTTGTTCTATCGCTTCATTCCAAACCGAAACGGCGCACTACACGAAGGTGGGAAACTGCAGGCTCTTGCCACTTGGGATGCAAAGAGTCTGGACACCAGAAACTGGGATGTTGAAAACGTGCGCACGGGGGGACCTATCCCGTCGCGTTGGATCGATATCGACAATGTCGAGGCGCCCAATGACGACCTTCGTTTTCAGGGTTTTGCCAAAGGTTGCGCCCGCTTTGCCCGAGGTGAGGGTATTACGTATGGGAACCGCGCCCTCTACTTCGTCTGCACTAATGGCGGCAACGCGTTAAAAGGCCAAGTGTGGCGCTATGTGCCCAGCTCCCACGAAGGTCGTCCGCAAGAAGAGCAAAACCCGGGAACGCTCGAGCTCTTTATAGAACCGAACGATTCCAGTTTGGTAGACAATGCGGACAATGTCACGGTTGCTCCGTGGGGTGACCTGATTCTCTGTGAGGATGGTCCAGAGGAGCAGTTCTTAGTCGGGGTGACGCCAGCCGGAGAGATCTACAAACTGGCGCGCAATGCGATGAACCATTCGGAGTTTGCCGGAGCGACATTTGCTCCCGACGGCTCTACACTCTTTGTGAACATACAGTGGCCAGGAATGACCCTGGCGCTGCGCGGCGATTGGGAGTCGATTGCAGAAAACTCGAAACGTGCCAATGGTTCGTGAAATCCTTATCATTGGCCGAATATATGATGATAGTATCTTCGCGATCCAAGCGCTCTGAGCGACAGAACAATGAAATACGGTCTGGAGTGTGACCATTGAAAGGAGGACTGACATCATCAAGGTAGCTGTGATTGGCTGCGGGGGACGCGGAAAAGGCGAGCTGCGTGCCATCTCTGCCTTTGAGGATGTGGAGGTAGTTGCCCTATGCGATCCCGTTCCGGAGGCGTTGGCACAAGCAGGGGAAGAATTCGAGGTCCAGAGGCGGTACGAGTCGATCGAAGCGTTACTGGATGCTGGAGGCATTGATGCGGCGTTTGTTACCACGCCGGCGCACCTGAATGCACCTTCAGCGTTGCCCTGTCTCGAGGCTGGCGTGCACATTCTGGTCGAGAAGCCGCCAGGTATGCGAGTGGATGAGACCATCGAACTTCGGGAAACCGCAGAACGTACTGGAGCCAAAGCAATGGTGGGGTGGCAACGGCGTTTCAATCCGTTCATTGTGGAAGCGCGTCGGAGGGTCGAAGAGCGGGGTCCCATCGTCCAAATAGTGGGGGAGTTTCACAAGAGCGTAACCTGGTTCGAAGAGTCGGGGATTTACCCGGAGGCCGTGCTGGATAGATTGCTGATGGAATCTCCTATTCACGCTATCGATTGCATCAGGTGTCTGGCAGGGTCTGAGGTCGCCGAGGTCCACAGCGTCGTGCAGCGCCGCTTTTCGAAATACAACGATCTGCACGCAGCACTGGTGGTGTTCGAAAATGGTTGTGTGGCTCAGTTCGGTGCGAACTACACCGGTGATGGCCGCCTCGAACGCTACGAAATACACGGACAAGGCATATCGGCTTATCTGGAAGGGATAAAAGGCGGTTACGTGTTAGCCGATGGGAAGCGCGAGGAGTTGTATGCCGAAGGGGATGCAATCCACCTCAAGGATGCGTTCTTCTTTGAGTGCTTGCGCGATGACCGACCTATTGGTCCCCCTGGTGCGAATCTCGAAGAAGCGGTGAAGTCGATGGAGCTCGCCGAAGCTATACTCGCCGGTTTGCGAGACGGCCAAGCTGAGAGGGCCTGAAGTCTGAAATGCCGCCATTTCGTTTTCAGCTTGCCAACGGCAGTTATTCCATGAGCCGAGACCTTTCGTTCTGTAATTTATGAAGTAATTACACTAATTCGCCGCGCAGCTCCTATTCAGTACGCCTTCCTGTTGTTTGTGAATTACCCGAATCCTTTCAATGCAGCAACGGCGATTCCATTCATTCTGGAAACGGAGACTGAGCTATCGCTACAGGTATTCGACGCCTCAGGCCGGGTCAAGCGGTCGCATATTTCTACCATTTCATAGTTGCCCCCAGCGTAAATCACGGTTGATGCTTGTGTTGTGATAGCGGATTCATCTTAAAGCATTTTATGAGCGGAGGGCGAGTTGAATGAACAACTTGGAAGAAATCCTCGACGAGTTAGAAACGGAAGGGTTTGTCACGATCCACGGTGCCCTCGGCCCGGATCAAACGGAGGAGGTCCGCACCCACATCAACGCGGCGCGGGAAAAGGGATGGCAAGATGGGCTCAACGAGGTCGGGAACATGTGGTTCGACAGCTTGCTAGATCGCGAGCTCGAGGTCTTTGGCCCCCTCGTCGGCCACGAACGCGTGCGACCTGTTCTCGAGGGGTTGATGGGGCGGCAATGCCAGCTGCGCAGCTTTCGAGCCCACATCAATCCGGGACCGTATCATCAAGAATGGCATCTGGATTTCTACGGCTACTGGCAAGAACAGCGGCGAGCCGAAAACCACCGGCTCGCGGCACCTCCTGTCGCAGTGAACACCACCTTCTACTTTCAGGACAATGCCCCCGGAGTTGCTCACCTCAAGTTCATCAAACGTGGGCATACCTTCGAACCCGAACACATGCAGCCGTTCGATCGGGCGCTATTCGAGGAATGGTGTGAGGCACAGGAACACGTGATCGTCTACCCCAAGGCGGGGGATTGCGTCGTTTTCCTCAGCCATATTCCTCATCAAGGGGTCAAGGAAGACGATGACGTGGAACGTAGCAACGTGGTCTGCCATTACCAGCTGACACCGATGTACGAGGGTATCTGGTTTGTCTCAACCGTCCGGGGTTACGCCGGCACCTTCCCATTCGCTCAGGAAGCTCGGCCTAGACAGCATCGTTAATGCCTTCTGGAAGCAGATTGCGTTTCACGCGCTAGCAGCGCTCAAGTCTCTGCGTGCCACCGGCAACTACCGCTGTCGGTGGCCCCTCTCCAATAGACGGCGCTGGATGTCCGCTCGAACGGCTTCAGGTGCGTATCTCGTCAATCCGCAGCGAAGTGATCAAGGACTCCACTTTTGCTTGATCGTGCTGTTCGAACGGAATTGCAACTAGGTTCGATCCGTCGGCCCGCAGTTGCCGGTTGACGGCATGAGCCGAGCCGTCAAAGACGGCAATGACCCGTGTGTGCCGGTTTAATTCTCTGATCCGATATATCTGCACCAGCTCCTCTAAGGGAACCTGGCCAGGAGCCACCGCCGCGCCAAAGCTGGCGTAGGTAATCGGTGAACCAAAAACCGTTGCCAGGATGCGACTGCAAGTTCCAGTCGCACCCATGGCGAAGCCAATACGACATGTACAATCGTCTCCAGCTTCGACCCAATGCAGCATGCGGATACAATCGCTGAGCGTTGAGGCCGTAGGCACGATCTTGACTGCCGCAGGGCCCCGCGCAAGCATGCGGCTACTGAGGTGCGCCAACTCGGCTTCCTTCGGCATGTCGTCAAAATCGTGATAGCTTAGCACCATCGGCACTTTTTCGGCGAGCAATCGGTCAGCTGCCTCGGTGTCTAGCTCCAGATCGACGACGTCGGCGCCAGCGGACAAAGCCTTTTGGTTGATCGAGATACGATCTTCTTCGCTACCATCGAACTTGCCACCGTGGCTTGGATGTCGCAGGGTGAACAGGCAAGCTAAGTGCTTCTGTTTCGACTGGCGTACAATATCCATGACGCTATCCGTCGACAAACCGCGATCCAACAGCAAGTCGGCTCTTATTTCGACACACTGGAGGTCCTGTTGGACGGCTAATTCGAGCTCATCGGTAGGGTCGGCGATAATGCCGATGACGCCTTGTAAAGGAAACTCATTCATGACAGCGATATAGTAGCGGTAATATAGGGTGCGATCTACGCCCTGACAGGTAAACTGCGAATTTTAGAACAGTTTTGGACAATTTTGACATTTTGTTGTAAATTAGTCATGAGGATAGTATCCCACTTCTTCGGTGACACATGTGCACGTCGCCGGCTAACCACTACTACTGAAGCTTCACATGTCACGCGAGCCAGCACCACAACGAGCCAAGGTTTCTTTCGGTCAGGCGATGGGGATGGTCGGCCAGTATGCGGTTGACAAGGTCGTCGAGCAGATCCGCTGCGTGGCACTTATCGTTGTCTATCTTGTGTTGTTTCAGCTGGTGGTGCTCGGTATCCCGATCTCCAACGCCATAACCGTCGCGCTGGGCATAGGTGTGGTTATCATCGGCCTGGCGGTGTTCATGGAGGGGTTGTTTCTGGGGCTAATGCCGCTGGGGGAAGTTTGTGGCGTGATGCTGCCCCAAAAGACGAAATTACCCGTTATCCTGGTTTTCGCCTTCATCCTCGGGATGGGAGCAACGTTTGCCGAGCCGGCCATCGCTGTGCTCAAAGCGGCCGGTAGCTCGGTGACGGCGTGGAACGCGCCGTTGCTGTTTCTGCTTTTGAACAAAAATTCAGGTATCCTGGTTTATGCGGTTGGTGGTGGTGTTGGCCTCGCGGTTATGTTCGGTATGCTGCGCTTCCTATATCACTGGTCGCTCAAGCCATTCATTTACGTGCTTTATGCAGTCATCGGCGGCGTTTCGATTTGGGCTTTCTTCGAGCCCAATCTCGTGCATATCACCGGCCTGGCGTGGGATTGTGGGGCCGTGACAACCGGTCCGGTAACGGTGCCTTTAGTGCTGGCATTGGGGATCGGCATATCTAGGGTGGCTTCCAAGGGAGAGGGGGGCACTGCCGGTGGTTTCGGCGTGGTGACGTTGGCGTCAGCCTTCCCGATTATTGCAGTACTTGGCCTCGGGATATGGATGCTGCCGGGTACGCTACGGCCCATGAGCGATGTCGAATTTTCGAGTGCTGCAAATCGTGCTCAAGCCGTGCAACTGTTCGACAACGAAACCAAGCTGACGGCTTATGTGCTCGAAAAGGGAAGTTCGCAAGCGCGCGCTACTTTTTTCGGTGACGAGGAAGCGCTTGATGATGAAATAGCCAGACTTGCTGAAGATTCAAACGAGCAAACGGCAATGTTCGGCAGCACATCGTCGTTTGAACGTTGGTTGCTAACCAGTGCCAGCTACGAGCAACGCTTGCTTGTCTACAAAACAGCGGAACGTGTTATAGAGAAGGAGGGGGAGCTCGGTGGCGCGGTGGACGAACAGGTCGACGCCATTGAACTACTTAGTGCGAATTTTAAGGCAGCTGTGATTGCGATCGTGCCCTTAAGTCTATTTCTCATAGTCGTCCTCCTGATCGTTTTGCGGGAAAAGATGAGGCGGGCTGATGAGGTGGTCCTGGGGCTCGTGCTTGCCGTGCTAGGAATGACGTTGTTTGGCATCGGAATCCAGCTTGGTTTGTCCCGCTTAGGAGACGAGATCGGCAGCAACTTGCCGTCTTCATTCCAAGCGGTGGAGATGGGTCAGGAAAAGACGGAGATTCGCAATTTCGATCCGGCCATTGTATCTCGGGCCATAACACCGGAAGGAGAGTTGGCCGAGTACTTCACTAGCAAGACCGAGGACGGGTACGAAGTGTTGTCATACTCGTCGGAAAACTACGACGCTGCCAGCCGACTTTATTCTTTCACGCCGCTTCGAGGGCCATTGTTCGAAGGTTTTGCCGGCGTGTTGGTGGTCGTGTTGTTCGCTTTCGTTATGGGCTACAGCGCAACGCTGGCGGAACCGGCCTTGAATGCCTTGGGCATAACGGTGGAGAAGCTGACTGTCGGTACTTTCCGTAAGACACTTCTGATGCAAGCAGTTGCCATCGGCGTAGGCGTCGGAATCGCTCTTGGCGTTGCCAAGATTATCTACGGGTGGCCACTAATCTGGATGTTGCTGCCGCCCTACGGAATTTTGATGGTGCTCACGGTGCTCTCCAGCGAGGATTTCGTCAACATCGGATGGGACAGTGCCGGTGTAACCACCGGACCGGTAACGGTGCCACTGGTCTTGGCTATGGGGTTGGGTATCAGCGCTCAGGTCGGCAGTGTGGAAGGGTTCGGCATCCTTGCCCTTGCTTCGGTCTGTCCGATCCTTGCCGTGCTTGTGGTAGGTCTGTACGTCACCCGACAGCGCCGCGAGGAATTGGAGTCGGCATCGTGATACACCGTTTTTCGAGATAATCATGGAAACCGCAAAAGCTGCCCAGGTCATCTGCACAGTCTACAGTCCGGTTACGGAGACGGTGATCGATACTCTGAAGGCGCTGGATGTCAAGCAATACCACTTGGAGCCCAGCCGGGCTGTGGTGCTGCGCCGGCGAACCGGGGTCATGGGTATCGGAGCCGGCATAGTGCTGGAAGAGCAACCAGCGGACAAGCTCCTGTTCCACGTTCCTTTGGCCGATGGGAAGTCGGTAGTCCAGGCGTTGGTGGCGGCATGTGATCTCCATGTTCCGGGACACGGCAGCGCTGTGTACGAGGAGGTCGAGATCGGTCTGGATTCTGCTTGGCAAGAGCAGCCGGTGACTCCGGTTTCCGGCACGGAGACCGTTGTTACCGAGGAGAAGCTGACCAGCTTGACCTGTACGGTGGAGAACGGACGCGGCGACCGCATCGTCAAGGCGGTGCTTGGATTGGGTGTTCCCATGCCACAGGTTACTACCGGCGAAGGTACCGGTGTCAGGGAGAAGCTCGGACTGATTCGCGTGGCCATTTCGGCCGAAAAAGATGTGGTACATGCGGTGGTCTCGGAGCACGAAGCCACCGACATTCTGGGTTCGCTCGTCGATACTGCCGGGTTGGATCGCGTAGGTGCAGGATTTATCTATGAATCGCCCATCGCTGGCGGGGTGATCAACAACATGGTCATTCGCGGTCAACGGCATTCTGCCAGCATCGAACAGCTCATCGGCGCCGTCGACAAGCTGATGGGTTCCACAACCTGGCGAAAGCGCTCGCTTGGCGATGATGATCCCGCCAAACGACACAAATACCTCCACGATTTGGTCGGCCTGACCCTCATCTGCAATGAAGGTCGCGCCAGCGATCTGGTGAGTGCGGCGCTGGCAGTGGGTGCCGGAGGAGCAACCATCAGTAAAGCGAGGTATGCGCGCTTGGACGAGACGGCTACGCCGGTATCGGCTGCGCGAGAGATGGCCGACATGGTCATCGGCAAGGACATCGTAGAAGAGGTCTCAAGCAGCTTGGTGGCAGCCGGCGTATTCGAAAAAGAAGCGGCGGGTTTTGTCGCCTTCAAGCCGGTGATAACTGCGCATTAGTAAGCTCAATCTGATTGTTCCCCTGAGACTACATTTCTAAAACAACTGATCCGGTGACGCTAGGGCCACGGTGTCGTCCGTGCCTCGCTACTATCCTAAAGTAGCGCGCGGTCAAATCTTAAAGCGGAGGCCGGTACTTCGGGTCTGGCTCGGGTGTTCCGAAAGAATGTATCGTGCTCTTTCAAAGAAGCCCCTTGGTTGCTTCACATTTGTCAATTATCTCCCGACGCGAACCCTCTGATATAATTGTCTGCCCGGATTGCCGAAACGAACAATTAGAAAACGATTCGGATAACTATATGGGCACGAGTTGCGGCATACGATTCCAGATTCTTGGAGCCATAGCGTACTTCGGGAAGGTGGTGTGTAGTGCCTGAGCGAATCGTTCTTTCGGTCGCATGCGATACAGACCCGGATTTCAATCCACCATTCAGAACCGCGGATTCCGCGTCCGTCGACGATAGCTTGTGGGGGGGTATCAGTGAAGGGATTGGGATACTTCGCCAGCACCTGATGTCTTCTTCTCTCAGTAACGATCTCAGATCGTTGCCCATTACCTGGCTTTTACGCTCGGACCGTCAAATACATGAGATGTATGGCGATCCTGCGTATTGCCTCACCAAGTTCGAGAGAATCTGGGACTCTGAACGGGCACTGAACAGTGAGTTGGGTTGGCATCCACATCTGTATCGCTGGAATGACGAGATTGGTGAATGGCTACCATTTTTGGGAGCCTGTGATGACCTTCAGATTCTATCCGAATGTCTTGCCGCGTTACGTCAACATTGCGAAATAACGGCTGTCCGCACGGGTTGGGATTATCACTCAAACGATCTGATGAATCTGTTCGATGCAAGCGGTCTTAAAGTCGACGCTTCGGCATTACCCGGGTGCTCTCAAATAGGCCTTTGGTTTTACGATTGGAGAAGTACCGGTCGAGATCCCTATTACCCTTCTAAAACTGACTACAGAATCCCAGGAAATGAAGATGAGGAATCCTTGAGTATCCTCGAGATGCCGGTGCTGGTAAGGACGTTGTCACACCCTTTTCACCAAATCCGCTGGGTGGTGCGCAATCTAAGGGGGGTGTGGTACAAGTTCGACCTTCGGCTTCTCGATTGGAAATCTGCAAGATGGCAAGGTTTGATGATAACCGGACCTAGATCAGCATTCCGAAGTGCCGTCGAGCAAACGTTTCAGGTGTTTTCAGGAGCGCCAGACATTTTCCTTAACACCTATTTCCATACAAATGAACTCCTCATTCCAGAATTTTTAGAGAGGCTGATCTTAAACTTAGGTACCATCGACCGTTTAAGCCGCGAGCGTGGCATCGAAGTGGTACCTACAACCTTGACACGCTCTGCGTCGATGGCCCAAGATGTCTGTTTCCGCTGACTGTCGTTACCCACGTCGCTACGAACAATAGCATGAATTCGCTGTGTGTCTTTCCGAATCAATTCAATTAAACATTTACTTGGTGCCGGATCGCTATTGTACCGGTAATCATTGATGGTTGTATTTGTCAGATACAAACCCCCATTGGAATCCGTGGTAATCGTTAACGCAGGTTTCATCGTTTTTTCCTTAATGGGTATCGTGCGGCATCCGGAGAGGGGTATCTTTGCAGCAATGCCGGGCGCTATCGCCGTCATCTGTGCCTTCGCGTTGTATGTGCCTCAGTTGGTGCGACTATAGGGTCGGCAACATCAACGACATAATAAGATTCTGGCAAGAGCACCATCTCGCAGGGTAATCCCCTGTAATGCTTGGCCTTGGATTGGCCGTAGCACTTCTTTTATTGGCCAACCCAATAGTTAAGACGGTTGGCGCCAAGCGCTAATTGCGCTCGGGCCAGTCCAACCTTTCGAGCAAAGACCTGTGTTATGAGAACAGCTGGTCCGTCGACGACAAGTCCACAGTGTCGTCTGTGTCTTGCTGCCATTTTCGCAAACGCTCAGTCAAATCTTGCAGCAGAGGTCGGTATCGTGGATCGCGCACCAGGTTTCGGGTCTCAATTGGGTCTTCCTCGAGATAGTAGAGTTCGTGCTCACCAAGCGGACTGCAGACGAACTTCCAGCCATCTGAGGTAACAATGGTGCGCACTGGGTCGAGGACGCTTGCCTCGATATCCTCTTCTGTGACGATTCCCTGCATGCATTCTGGGACAAAGCCCTCGGGGGGCTGAGGCCCTTGCCACTCTATGAAAACGTCCGAGTCGGCCGAAGGCGTCTCACTCTGCTGCATGAGGGGCAGCAAGCTTTTCCCCTGGAGGTGATCGGGGATCTGCTGATCCATCAGGTCGAGGATCGTTGGCACTAGATCGATGTGGCCAACCGGTCCTTTCACCCGCTTGTCGGCCTCGCCCGGCACGCGGATCAGCAACGGCACTCGAACCGATTCCTCGAACATAAGACCTTTGCCGCGCAGCTGGTGGCTGCCCATCAGGTCGCCGTGGTCGGAGGTGAAGACGACGATGGTGTTGTCGGTCAAACTACACTCGGCCAGCGTATCGAGGATGGTGCCCACGTGGGTGTCTACCAGGCTGCACAAGCCCCAATAGCGGGCGATCAAGCTCCTCCAATCAGCTTCCGTATTGAGACCGTCGTTACCGTAGCCGCGCTCGCCGAAACCGCGTTCGCGGTAGAGGTGATAGAGGACCCGAGCTTTGAGTGACTGATCCTCGGTGGGTGGGTTCGCGAAATTGGCGGGCATGGTGATCTCTGCGGGGTCGTACTGATCGTCGCGCGGCCCAAAGTAAGGCTGGTGGGGTTCGAATAAGCTCACGTACAAAATGAACGGCCGTGTTTTGTTATCCCGAATGAAACGGGAGGCCTCGCGGGCAAGGTAGGCCGGCTTGCCGAGTGCCTCCGGCAGGCGAGCGCAGAACTTTGAGCTGAACCCCCGGAACCCATCGTCAGCTACTTGGTCCGGTTTATACCCTTTCTCCGCCAGAAAATCATGGTAGGTGCAGTGTTTGAACCGGTCTCTATCTTTGGTGTATACTGGGCGATGCTGCATGTCTTCGATACTGACCCAGTCATCGAACCCGTGCTGCGCAAATACGTCGTCTCCCAGATGCCATTTTCCGTAATGGGCGCAGACGTGATCGCTCTCAACCATCTCTGGCAAGCAGGGCGTTTCTTCCTTGAGAGTTTCATAGATGTGTCCAGTGCCGACACCGGTCGTATGCGGATATAGGCCTGTCAGGATAGTCGCGCGTGAAGCCTGACAGACGGGCTGGGTCACGTAGGTCTGCTCGAACAAAACGCTCTCTTCGGCAAGCTTGTTCAGATTCGGCATCTGGATCAGATCGTTGCCGTACGCGGCCAGTAAGTCAGGTCTCTGCTGGTCGGTGTAGATGAACAGAAGGTTTGGTTGCGCCATTCAGAGGTCCCTTTTCGCGGCGCCAGAAGGCGCATACGTTATGGATTCGTTGGATATGGTTTTCTGATCTTGTTGCGTCGTCCGTATCTTTAGACCATTAAACAGGTTGGCGTAGTTCCCATAGGGTGAACAACCCCGGTTCGGGACTCAAGTCCGGTCTAAAGTTCGGATTCACGAGTTCTTAATGCAGCGAGTATTACTTGGGAGAAAAGAAGATGCAGATTGTTGATATCGGCGTCCTTTCGCGCGGCGAAGCGGGTACCCCACGTGCTGCCCTTACCTTTCCCACCCTGCTCTCTATGTCTGATGGTAGCGTTATTGCAACCTGCCGTGCCGGCTCCACCAAAGACTCCACCGACGAGTTGGTGGAATTCTATCGTTCCGATGATGAGGGGCACACCTGGAAGGCGCAGACGTGCCCGTTTGGTGCAATCAACCTCAACGGGGTGCGCGGCTCGGTCAAGGTTTGCTACCTGACCGAGGTCGAGCCCGGAAGACTCATGGCCGGCCTTCTGTGGATCGACCGTCAGACCTTCACAGACAAGCCATTGTTCAACGAGGAGTCGGAAGGATGCCTGCCGATGGCGATTCTATTGGCCGATTCAAACGACGGTGGAAAAAGCTGGTCCCCTCCGAGAGAGGTGCCGATGCCGGTGGATATCGGGCCGCCAAGCCTGACCAGTCCGGTGCTGAAGCTCAGGGACGGTATCTTAGCGCTGAGCATCGAGACCAACAAGCAGTATCTGGACAGCACCAAGTGGTATCAGCGGGTCGTGTTTTTCCATTCGCACGACGACGGCAAGACTTGGGGGTCGCCGGTCACCGTCGGCGAGGATCCAAGCGGCCGCATCTTTTACTGGGATTTGCGTGTGGCTGTCGCACCGGACGGACGAGTCGGCGCATTCTCGTGGACCTATGACAGCCATACGAACGAATACCTAAACATTCACCGTCTTATCGGAAGTGACAACGGCCGCGCCTGGTCATTGCCGGAGGATGTTGGCTTTACCGATCAAGCTGCCCATCCGGCGATCCTGGCGGATGGACGTGTGGTGGTAGCCTGGGTCGATCGCTTTGGCAGCCATTCGATCAGAGCGCGTCAAGCGAGCGCCGTAGATGCTCCGTTCGATCCAGATTCGGAGGTGGTGATCTACACGCACGAACTGGCTGCTGCGGCCACTGACAACACCGGTGAATTGCTTGCCGATATGAAACTGTGGAGCTTCGGATTACCGTATGTGGAAGCATTGCCCAACGGCGATGTCTTGGTTGTCTATTACGCTGGCAACGAATCGTGCATGGATATTCACTGGTCGCGGTTGCGGCTGGATGTTTGAGGGCAACCGTGGAGACCTACGTTTACAAACAAGTCGGCGACCTGAAGATTCAAGCGGATGTTTATCGAACGCCAGCACCGGTTGGGCCAGTTGTGGTATGGATCCATGGTGGCGCACTGATAGTCGGGCATCGTGGCAGCGTAATCGAAGCCTTACGTGACAGATTTCTAGATGCGGGATGTGTTCTGGTTTCTATCGACTATCGGCTGGCGCCCGAAACCAAACTTCCTGAGGTCATTGAGGATGTCGAAGATGCCTTTATCTGGATTCGGCAGCGGGGATCTGAACTGTTCGGCGCCGACCCCGGACGCCTTGCCGTCCTGGGCGGATCCGCAGGAGGTTATCTGACCCTCGTTGCCGGTCATCGTGTCCAACTACCACCCTTGGCGCTGGTTTCGTTTTACGGTTACGGCGATTTGACAGGCGCGTGGTACAGTCAACCTAGTCCGCACCCGAGACATCAGCAGAAAACCATGAGCCACCAAGAAGCGTATGCGCAGGTGAGTGGGGCACCAATTGCTGATTCACGTGAAAGACCAGGCGACGGTAATGCCTTCTATCAACATTTGCGGCAAACCGGGCAATGGCCTCAAGCAGTTTCCGGTTTTAATCCCGACACTGAAGCAGAGAGGTTCACGCCTTTCATGCCGGTGCGAAATGTGGGCCCCGATTACCCGCCAACCTTACTGATTCACGGAACGGCCGACACTGACGTGCCGTACGAACAGTCGGTCTTGATGGCCGAACAGTTTGACCATCACGATATCGAGCACCGTCTGGTTTCGCTTGACGGGATTGAGCACGGATTGGACGGGTTGGATGAAGCCGTTAAGGCTGAGGTGTATGCCGACGCTGTCGACTTCGTCTGCCACAAGCTAGGTATCTGAATGGTTCAGAAGGTTGATCCATAGTCCTGCACGATTGCTACTGACACACGGAGATCACGGCAGTCGCTTTCAGCTGCGCTTGGGGAGCCCTACGACAGGCGATAAATTCGTTTGGCGTTGCCCGACAGCAGCTTTTGCTGATCCCCCTGCGGTCTGTCCGAGATAATCTCCCGCAGGGCCGATGCCCAATCGGCAAAACTGGCGGCCAACGTACACACAGGCCAATTACCGGCGGAGACGACCCGGTCTGGACCGAAGCTGTCGAGACAGTGATTCACCACCGTCGCCAGAGTATCCGGCTCCCATTCCGGAGGCGCAGATTCTACGGCCCCCGAGATCTTGCACACCACGTGTTCGTGCTCACCCAATACGGCAACGTCATGCATCCACTGTTCTTTGGTGTGGCTGAACGGGTTGGCCGGATCGTGCTCGAGAGTGCCGTTGACGATCTGTACGTTGCCGATGCCGCAGTGGTCGAGAATGAAAAGGGTTTCCGGGCACTGTTCCACCAACTTGATAGCATCGCTCAGTTCTTTCGGTCGCATGCAGATGCCGAAGCTCTTGCCGATCGAACCAAGGTATTGCACATCCTTCACGATTCCCTTTTGCAGACAGGTGCCCGGTTTCGTTTCCGGTGGGTGAAGGACATGGCGCACCCCTTTTATGTAATCGTTGTCCTTGAACTGATCGATGTAAGTCCGAAAACCGTCCTCTCCCAACCCGCCACCGATCACCGCGCCGGCCATGGTGTTGTCGTCGCTTTCACACAAGCCGATGACGTAGTTTGCTTCCTCGGTGCGCTGCTCGGGAACTACATCTACTTCCATGTAGACGGTCCTAGATACGCCGCAGGTAGCTGTGGCCTCAACGTAGTCGCTGACGAGATAGCTCTTTCTCAAGGGATCCATACCCTCCCATTGCAACCATGACAACGAGAATTGCTCCAGATCCCAGAGATGCTGATGCGTATCAATCATCGACAACATATGGTACCACCTTTTCGTATATAGCTTCTCAATTGCACAGCCATTCCAGGTAAAGAACAGTCGCGAACGGCTCGGCCGGTATCACCGGATCCCAACCCCCGCCAGTGTCGCCACCCGTCTCGTATTTGCGATTAGTGAATTTCCGCAGATTCCAGCACAGGAGACACTAGTCGTAGCGGTAGGCCATCAGTGGGCCAATCCAGGACGAGCTGGGTTTCAGGAGGCATGCCGGTTGGTTGTGGGCCGCGTCTGCCCAGACAGCAGTATAGCGATGGACACCAGGCAGACCGGTGAAGCTAGGTGACAGTATTTGAGACGCATGTTTCGATTGCTTGGGGAATGGTCGAGGCTACATACCGCATTTGGAGTGACACGTGCAGATATACTCTTGACTGATGCGGCAGTCAAGGTCGACGGTCCTGTTACCTCGACTGTTCGTGGAGGTCCGACGATGCCCTCCAGTAGAAGGGACTGTCCAGCCTGCCATTCAGGTTATTGGTCAATCCGATTCCTTGACCTTACAGTTCTTACATGCTCTTTATGTGATCATGAAGAAACCGCCTCAGCATAGCAAAACCAAATGACACCGATTCCTCCTGTACGATGATACCAGATAGAAGGATCAAATTGCAGCATGACCACCCTGCAGCAGCAGTGGCAGCAAAAAACGCGCGACGATACACCGCTTCCGGAGGTGTATCGTCGCTAAACCGCAAGCTGGTGAGCCGGAATATTGTAGATTTCCACACATCGCCACTGACAACAGTGCGTCTGTGTGAGCGATTGTCTGCGCTGGCAGTCGAGTAAGCGGCAATGTGGTTTCCCAGACGAAAGGGGAGGCGGTGACCTTTAAGAGCATCTACGAGCAACTGAAGATTGCGAGCACTGCAACCTTGACCACGGTTTTGAAGCGCCGGGGTCTGCACTACACCTTCATGCACGACGTAACGCCTTTGCGTGAAAACTCGAGAATGGCAGGAACTGCGTTCACCTTGCGCTACATTCCCTGTCGCGAGGATCTCGACACCGGCGAGGTGGACAATCTCACCGATGTTCAGCGACTCGCCATCGAACAAGTCTCTGAAGGCGAGGTTCTGGTGGTGGATGCCCGCGGCGACACCCGGGCTGGCATTATGGGCGACATCCTGTCGACGCGAGTGCAGGTTCGCGGAGCCGCTGGCATCGTTACTGACGGCGCTTTTCGGGATTCGCCGTCGATCGCGGAGCTCGACATCCCGGCCTACGCCCGCGCGATGAATGCCCACAGCAACAAAACGGTTCACCATGCCAGCGAATTGCAAGTGCCCATCGCCTGCGGCGGTGTAGCCGTTTTTCCTGGGGACGTTATTGTTGGCGATGGGGAGGTGGTGGTGGTGATACCGCAAGGACTTGCCGCCGAAGTTGCCGACGAAGCCATCGCGCAGGAGGAGAAGGAGGAGTTCATCCTCCAGAAGGTTCATTCCGGCTCGAGCATCCTCGGCGTATATCCGCCGGACGAAAAAACAATGGCGGAATACCAAGCCTGGCGGGAGAAGAAAGACCATTAACCGGCAGTAAGATCGAACCGCAAAGACGCCGGAGTCAACAGATAGGTCGCCAGAGTCATAACGCCAACTTACTGACACTTGGCGGATAGTCAGATTATTTGAATCAAACCTGAACGTGAATATCGCTGAAGCCCTGAAGGCCCTCGACGCCGAGCAAGAAGTGCTGACCGCTCAAAACCTGAAAGATCTAGACGACAAGGGTTTCACTATTTTTCCGCGCTTCCTCGACGAGGGCTGGTTGTTGGCGTTGCGCACCCGCTTCGAAGAGCTTTGCGAAAAAGAGGGCTTTCACGCCGGCATCGAGGTCCACCAAGAAGAAGGCACCCGTCGCCTCTCCGATCTGTGCAATAAAGGCGAGGTTTTCGATAAGGTGTACACCCATCCTCAGGTCCTCGCTGCTGTCCACCACGTCATCGCTCGTGACTTCAAGCTCTCATCGCTGAACGGACGCGACGCCTTGCCCGGTAACGGCCTACAAGCCCTTCATGCCGACTGGGGGTCCGACTACGACGGATGCTTCCATGTCTGCAACTCGATTTGGCTGTTGGACGATTTCTCGGAAGAGAATGGTTGCACCCGACTGGTGCCGGGTACGCACAAGGGGAAACATCCTCGCAACTCCCTGGAGGATCCGAAAGCGCTGCACCCGGATGAGGAGCTGGTCATTGCCCCAGCTGGCACCGTAGCCGTTTTCAACAGCCACATCTGGCACGGCGGGACCCTGAACTGCAGTAAGGATCTGCCGCGCCGGGCGCTGCATTGTTATTTCACTGCCCGCGAACACGATCAACAGCTTAATCAGCGCGAATACCTGCGTTACGAAACTTGGAAAAGGATTTCGCGAGCGGCACGCTATGTCCTTGACGTGGATCTGGCATGAAATGTCGACAGATAGCCGGCGACCACAGCTTTCGCCGGTGATTCGCGACTGAGCTGGCGTTGATTTGGTCAGAAGGATAACCAGGAAGGCCTGGCTGCGGCGCCTGATTCTGATCGGCTGGACGTCAGCTTTGGTTTACAATGGCGTGGTCATTGGTGTGGCACTTTACACCGAGGTAGGAGGCCAAACCACTGCTCGCGGTTGGGAACGTCTCCAGGTCGGTTACGAATATTTCGCCCAAGATTTCCCTCTAGGTTGGAAGATTCAGCCTGACCTGAAGATTTTCCTGAAACATCTGGGAAGCGACGACAAGACCCTGTTCTTCTCATCCAACCAAGACGGGCTACGTAGCTCGACTTTGGACGAAGGACGTTCCCTCATCATCCTGTTGGGCGATTCCTACGTCCAGGGGTACTACCTCTATGACCACGAGACTATCGGTGCGCGGCTGAGTTTTCTTGCTGAAGCCAATGTGATCAACGCCGGAGTCGGTGGTTATTCCACCGATCAACAGTATCTGCTTTTGACCCAGCTCCTCCAAGTGGGTAATCAACCGGCGTGGGTCGTACTGCTATTTTTTCCGAACGATCTCGAGTATCTGGAAAAATCGCAGGCTTGGGGGATGCGCAAACCTTACTTCGAGTCGTCAGAGGGTGAAATCGACTTCTCGCATGTCGTGTTCATCTCCGTAGCCACCGGCGACTACGTCGACGGTTTCGGAGCCAACGATCAAAGGGAGGTTGAGCTATGCTGCACCTACGAACTTCTCAACAGCCTGAAGGAGAAGATAGCGACAGCCTATAGCCACTTTCCGCACCCTTTCGAGACGATTAGGGTATTGCAGGAGCAGATCGCCAACGTAAAGTTCGAGCACTTTGCCTATCAACTGCCAGAGCTATTCTACCGCGACCCAGAGAGCTACGAGGAGCAGTGGAACCGGTTTTTTCAGTTCGCCACCAAAATCAATGAAAATGGACAACGTGAGGATTATCGCCTGCTGCTGGTCTTCGTGCCCGAATTGGCCCAGGTGACGGCGGCGGAAAAGGATCATTTTGAACCCCAGCGTTACTTCCTGAGTGGGTGTGCCGAACGTCAACTGGACTGCCTCGACCCTCATGTCGACTTCATCGAGCGCCAGCAGGAGACAGATCTGTTCTTTATGGACGATGGGCATTTTTCGCCGGCCGGAGCCGAATTCCTTGCTGGCATCATACACCGCCATTTAGAGAGCAAGTGAGGTTGTTTAGCGGCGATAGCACGAGGGACGAATCGCCCGACCTGCCGGCAGTATTTTGCTTGACGACTCCGGCCCAACAACTTACCGTTTAACTCATGACCGACGCCAAACAAGCGGCATCTGCCGCCGTCGTCCTCGATGACGGCACCGACACCCGCGACGTCCGCGGCGAGTGGATGCCCGGCATCGTAGGTAAAGCATTGCCTTTCGCCTGGCCGGTCGAACCGATGAAGCTGATCCGCTTTTTCCTCGGTTACCCGGGATTTTTATGGCCGTTTGGTGCGGCGCTTCATTACGGAGTTGCGGCGCTGACTTGGTATTATCTGCAGCCGGGGTCAGAACAACTCAGCAACTTCAGCGAGTTCAACCTCAGTTGGATTCTGCCGATGTACGCGCGCAACGTGCTGATGCTGCTAGTGGTCGCAGGCACGCTGCACGGCATTCTGTACTGGCGCCGCGTGCAGGGAACGCGCTTCAAGTACAATTCCCGCTGGCCCGGCACCAACAGCAAGGCGTTCCTGTTCAAGGATCAGGTCAAGGACAACATGTTCTGGAGTCTCGCCAGCGGCGCTACGATCTGGACGTTGTACGAGATTTTTATGCTGTGGGCGTACGGAAAGGGCTGGGCACCGTTCGTCACCTTGAGCAGCAATCCGATTCTGTTCGTCGGTCTGGCGATCATCTTGCCGTTCTGGCAAGACCTGCACTTCTACATAGTGCACCGGATTTCGCACTGGAAACCGATCTACAACTGTTCCCACTACCTGCATCACCGCAATACCAATGTGGGTCCGTGGTCGGGCCTCTCCATGCACCCGATCGAGCATCTGCTCTATTTCACGCGTTGGATCATTTTATTCGTCGTTCCGTCCCACCCGATCCACATGTTTTACCTTATGCAGCGGCCGGCACTCAACCCGGCGCTGGGGCACACCGGCTTCGACCGTCTGGTGCTGAAGCAGGATGAAGACGGGGTGTCCATCGACTCCTACTTCCACTATCTGCACCATCGCTTCTTCGAGTGCAATTATGGCACGGTCACCGTACCGTTGGATCGCTGGTTCGGTACCCTGCACGATGGCTCGCCCGAGTCGTACGACCACATGCGCGGCAAGGGGCGTGTGGCGAAGGAAGCGGACGCTGCAGTAAGAACCGCGTAGCGAGAATCTCTGCGCCAGTTTGTTTAGATTTGCCTCTCCAGAACCAGAATAGGGTAGTTCGGCGTGTGGACGGTCTCGGCGACCCTCGTCCCCTAACAGCCAACTGATTGCCGAGGACAAAAGCGCGCGGCCTACGGCTGATGCCGCAAGTTGGGTCGACGAGCTAGAGTAGTAGTCCGGCGTGTTCGGGAAATCCCACCAAGGCACGCACAAAGATGGAGACGGTGTTGAAGTTGCTGATCTTGCGTGCCGTCGCATCGAAGCGCCTCTGGTCGCTCATTGCTCCTAGAATGGTGAACAGCTTGTAACCGAAGTAGCTGGATTCGTTGGTAATGGTGGCGATGGATGTGCGGCGCTCGAAGCTGTCGAGGGAACGTTTCTTGTCTGCGAAGCGGTAGGGGAGAGGCCCCCATCCCTGTATACCCACGCGTACCGTGGTGCGTGGTGCTAGCGGTCGGCTGATTAGCAGAATCGGAATAACCTCGTATTCGAACCGCATGGTCTGTTTCTGTTGCTGATCCACGAACCGCACCATCTGCAGCTTCAGCTTCGGTTGTACACTGAAGCCGCGAAGATGCCAGGTGTAGTCCACACGATTCACCGAAGTCCAGTGATCTAATCGACGCTTGGGGGCAACAAATCCTCTTGATTGACGACCTCCCCGCTGCCAGTTCACCCGTAGCCGTACTTTCTGCACGAAGTTGAACCGCGACCACGGTTGTAACCAGTGTTCGAGATAGGTTTCGTTGACATAGCTGTTCTCAAACCAGAGCAGATCCTCGCGGGGGCGGCTGGTGAACGAGCGGTTTCCCCAGTAGATGGTGTGCACGAAGTAGCGGTAATCACCGGTGAACTGGCGATTTTCGGTGATGATGTTGTATTCGTCGGGAATGCTGTCGCGAACGAGGCGAAAGTGGTTTTCGAAGAATACGCTGCGTAGATGTGTGGGGCCTTGCCGGCGATAGCTCAGCAAAGCGTAGCTGGATCTAGTGATGTCGCCACCAGCGATCTGCTCCACGTCGTACCGCCCTAAGGATAATTTCCAGTGCGGGGTTACGTGATACTGGGCGAACAAGTGATACCCCCGTTGGTCCCGATCGTAAGGATAATCCGGTTCCCAGTCGTCCTCCCGTTGGTCGGGTTCTTCGTTGTTGTTGCGATCCAATCCGTAGGTGTAATCGTTCGACTCCACGTCGAACATGAGGAAGGGTTCGAGATAATCGGGCATGGCATCGCCGTTGCGATTAATGTCCGGATAGCCGTCTTTGTCCAGATCCTGAGCCATGTAGACCCCATCTGGATCCACGCCAGAGACGAGCAAACCATCGTTGCGGAACCAGCTCCCGGTGGTGTATCCGTGACGTTTGTCAGGAAACTGATCACCGTCCTCGTTGTCCTGCACCAGGTCCCAATAGATTGTTTCATTGGATAGGCCCCTGATCGTGCTGCGGCGATCAGCGACGATGCTGTCGAAGGGAACGAAGCTGCGCATGCTGGTAGTGAACCGGGGATTCATCGTGAAATATTCGCCGCCGAACTCCCAACGATTCATCCTGCGGGTGGCGTTGACATAATAGGCCGCACCGCGGTCGGAAAACCGGGCGCCGTTCTCGAAGATTGGCGCCCCTGAATTATCTGCGGGAAACTGGCGAAATACGCGCGAACGAGCATACTCCATATTCAAGTCAAAACCAGCCAACTGCAGACTCAGATCACCGCTGTAGGTGAGAATGGCAGTGTCCTCGCCGATCGCGAAGCTGACTCGCTTCAAGTTCGACAGGTCTTGCACGTTGCCACGAGCCCGTAGCACGGTGCGAAAGAAATCGCTTCTGAACAGTCCGTACTGGTCTTGTGAAAGGGTGGCGACATCCACCCGATAATCATTTCCCACCAACACTTCGACCTCGATCGATTCGAGGTACTGTTCATCCGTAACGTCGAACAGATATGCGAGTTGCTCCTTGCCGTCAACCTGCTTGAGTCCCTTCGGAGGTTCGACCGCAAACGTGGAGAGCAGTCCGTCCAGATTGGTCTGACGGCTTACGTCTATGCCCGCTTCATGGTCGAGCCGAAAGAGGTAGTCAGCGTAGTAGGCGATTTCTCCGCGTCCCCGGTAAAATGTGGAGAACCCCGTCTTGAGATTCGAATAGGCAGCGGGAATGAACGCTCCGGTAATCCGAGAATAAGAGCCCACCTGCGTAATGACGTCAGCTTGGTGACGGATCACCCATGGCACGATATCCCGTCGGAACTCACCGTTGATCCGCAATGCGACGTCCTGGACAACGGCGCCGCCGACGCCGTCCCGTGGCGAGTCATCGGAAAAACGTACGACCACCCAATCCACAAGAGGTTGCTCCGGTCGCAAGATACCCGTCACACTGTTGTCAGCTCGCCCGCTGTCGTACACATGGAGGTTGGCCAGATTCAAGCCGACGTTGGCGTTACCGAGATCGGCCTGCAGCCGACCGCCCAAAAGCAAGGAAGACTCGCCGGCGAACATCGTATTTCCATCATGGTATCGGGATCGGCGAACATAGTCGAAACCTCGTGGTGCATAGGGACGTTCGATTCGACTCGCCAGCGTGGTCACTTTGAGGCGTGGGGTTGAGAAATCGAAACGCAATCCGCTGAAGTCGACCATGGACAGGGTGAGCGGGGTAAAACGCGCTGTGAGTCCGTCGCCCACGATGGTGCTGTAACCCCAACGGCCATAACCGTCGCGGGCGATGGCGATGTATTTGAACGCCTCAGTCCAGGTGCCTTCGTTCTTCGATATCGAGCTGCCCCAATTCAAGTCTGGATGACGGCGCTCGTGCCAGCTGAAGAGATCGTAACCGGTTATGAGCTCGTGGCCCATACCGTCGTAGAACGAGCGCGGGAAATACTCCTCGCCAGAACCATATCCCTCTATCTGCGGTATGGTGTGATGAAGGTAATTGCTGTACGGGTCGAATCCGTAATTCTGGTAGGTGTTAACGGGACGTCGAAGAAACGCGTTACCGGACACCAATTCCTTCAGGGCTATGTATGGCTCTTCACCGGAAATTGCTCCTGGTGCCAGCAAAGCCAGTATCAGGAGGCCGCGCTTGATGATGCTCATTCGGCACTGTATCTAGGCGGTTTGGGTGCCACTCCGCATTGAAGGGTAAGTTTGCAGCCGTCGAGTGGTAGTCTCACCCTTTTTCCGCCCCGGCGGTGCGACTCGATGAAAGCAAAAATCAGCTCCAAATTTCTGCGAGCCAGTCTCACTCCACCACGAGTAGGTTTTCCGGTGTCCAAAGCTTGGACCAGTCTCAGAGTTGGACTCACGCGCTCATAGTCGGGGAAAGTTAGGTACTCGAAATCGCCATCATTCGCATGCTCGCCGCAGTGACCGTAAGGCAGGTGGGCTTGGACCCATAATACTGGCTGGTCGTTGTTGAGCCGCATGGCGATGTCGAAGTGATGACTGGCCCCGTTGAAGAGTTCCCCCGTATTGTAGATGGAAATGGAACTCAGTCTGCCCAAGTCGCCGCTGTCGATAACGCTCTTCATCATGTCGAACGCGGGGTCCCACCGCCGATTGGTCCCCAGGTTGAAGATAACACCGTTGTGCTCGACGGACTCCACCAGCCTGTCTGCTTCTTCCATCGAGGCCGCCATTGCTTTTTCAGCGTAGATTGCAGTGGCGCCATGGTCGGCGGCGTAAACCACGATTTTCGCACGTTGCTCCGGCTGAGTGGCTACAACTGATGATGTCCGGTTTTTCCGTGTCGACCAGCTCCCGGTAGTCGAGATATTGGCGTTCCTGTGGTAGGTCGTAAAACATCCCGAACTGTTCCCTGATGTCGACTCTAAGATCGGAGCAACCCACCAAGTTTGTCCTGCTGTAGCTTTTATAAACCGCCGAGTGGTAGAGCGGTGGCGAGTGTTCTGGATGTCCAACTATTTCGTTGTCGATGAACCCGCCCATCCGGCTGCAACCAATAACAACAGCTTTGTAGGTTTTCATTCAGTTGTCCTCCTCGGACCCGCACGGCAAGATGCTGGAGGAAAATAATCTGAAGATCTTTTGCGACCTCCTGATGCCGGGCGACGAACCTAATCCGGTCATAATGTGGAGTCTATATAGGCCGGCCAAAATCGGTAAACCCGAGTGTAGTGTGAACGAAAAACTCTATAAGGTCGAAGTTTCTACGGTCGGCGAATGACGAGTCGTAGTTGCGGTGGTCCTTGGTGACGCCGACGATGGTCATCAGGTCATACCCGAAGTAGCGTGATTTGTTGGTAAGGGACAACAGAGCGGTTCGCTGCTCGAAGCTGTTGAACTCGGATCTGTCGTCCCGCTTGCGGTAAGGCAGGCCGGCAATGCCCTGAATGCCAAAACGTAGTTGGGTTCGTGAGGTCAAGAAATATTCAATCTGCAATATGGGAATGGAACTCAGCTCCGAGACGATACGAACGTTTCGGTCCTGATCTATCAGATGTTGAACCATTAGCTTGTATTGGGGCGAGACACGCAGTTGCCCCAAGCGCCAGTCGTAATGGGCGCGACTCACCAGCGTGTAAAAGTCCATCCGGGCGCCGCGTTGGAAGATCTCCTTGCCCAGCTCGCCTCCCCGTTGCCAGTTGGAGCGCAGGCGCATTTGCTGTTCCAGCTGTAGCCGGGTGGGGAGTTCGGCGCCCCCTTCCAGGTAGGTTTCGCTAACGAAGCTGTCCCGGTAAGATAGCTTGTCGATAACGAAGTCGAGGTCGAGGAATTTGACGATGCCCTGTCCCAGCGGGGCGTCGGCGATGTAGACGACCCCGCGTGACCCGAAGATGCTTTCGCGCTTCCCCGCATCGTCTCCGAACCGCATGAATTCGTCGGGAATGTCATCGCGAACCCAACGCACGCTACTCTCCAGATTCAGGAACTGCAGCCGCCCCGATCCCCGCCATCGGTATTCCGTGATCGCATACGTAGATCGATTGCGGCCGCTACCGGCGATTTCCTTTACGTCGTAATGGCCCGCTATGGCTGACCAGCGCTTTGACAGCTGGAACTGCGCGAAGAGATGGTAACCCCGTTCGTCGTGTTCGTAAGGATAATCTACCTCGGCATCGTCCTCTCGATGATCTGGTTCGTCGTTGTGATTGCGGTCGAAGCCGTAGGAATAGCTGTTGGGCTCGACGTCGAACATCAGAAATGGTTCTTGGTAATCCGGTATTCGGTTGAGGTTGCGGTTGGTGTCGGGGGCCCCGTCGTTGTCGGTGTCCTGTCCAAGCCAGACGCCGTCTAGATCAGTGCCTACATTGTCTCGGGGGACACCTATCAGATTGCCCAGCTTGATATCCGGATAGATGTCACCGTCCTCGTTGTCGTCCACTAAATACCAGTAAGCCGTATTGTTGAGTATGGCGCTGCCGCCGACCACGTATGAACGCAGCTCGGTGCCGAATTCCGGTTCGGTGGAGAAAAGCTCGGCGCCAACCGAACCCCGATCGAAACTGTGAATAGCGTTGACGAAATAGGCGGAACCGTGATCAGCGAAGCGCGGAGATTCGTCGAAGGTGGGCCGGCGGTCGATCCCGTAGGAAGGATAGCGCCAGTACGAGCTCGAGCGGGCATACTCGGCGGAGATTTCCAGGCCAGGTAGCTGCAGGTGAAGATCGGCGCTGTAGACGAAATTAGAAACCCCCTCACCCACATTGAAACGAACCCGCTTTAGGTTGGACGAATCCTGCACATTGCCTTTTGCGCGCAACGCCACGTTGTAGTAGGAGGCGGAATAGCGATCGTAATATTGGGGTGCAGTGGCACTCTTGCTGAGGTGGGCGTAAGCGACGTCGATCAGGTAATCGTTGCCCACCAGGGCTTCGATGGCTACCGAGCGGATTGTAGGTTCTTTTGATACATCGAACACGAAGACGATTTGTCGCTTACCGTCGGCCCGCAGCATCTGCTCCGGCGATTCAACCTGGTAGGTTGCTAGCAAGCCTGATATGTTGGCAATCTTGCTGATATCCCTTCCGCTCTCGTGGTCGAATCGAGTGAGATAGTCAGCAAACAGCGGATACTCGCGGTCGCGATAGAAGTACTCATTGACGTAGGCGGTAGCAGCCGACGAGGAGGAAAAGAGGTTGTATCGCAGGGGCACAAAGTCACCAGTTATCTGCGATACAAAACCGACCTGAATCGATGGATTTTCTTCATGACTGATCACCCGCGGTTCCAGGTCGGACCGCAACTGACCGTCGACGACGATGCCAACGTCCTGGATCAAGGCGCCATCGGTCCCGTCTTCGGGTGAGTCGTCTCGGAAGCGAACAAAAATCAGATCGATCAGGGGTTGGTCCGCTTTCAATCGACCTTTGAGGCTGTTGTTGGTTTGATGGGCGTCGTAAAGGTGTTGATTGACCCAATTCACCCCTGCTGTCAACATCCCGACATTGGCCTGCATTCGGCTGCCAAGCAAAAGGGCCGACTCCCCATCGTTACCTCTCGCCTGTGAGGACTCGCTGATCCTCGCCAGTTCACCAAAGGGTCTCTCCATGCGCGAGGCCAGAGCAGTGAGTTGCAGGTTGGGTAACAGCAAATCGAATCGTGCACCGTTGTAGTTTGCCTTGGAAAGAGTTAGGGGAGTGAAACGGGCCATCATTGCCTCGCCGATAATGGCATAATAGCCCCAGTTTCCGTAGCCATCGCTCGTGGCCACCAGATTGTCGAAAGTGCGGGAATCCCAACCTAAGGCGCTTCCGAACCTCTCGTTGGCCGAACGTCTTTCGGTCCAGACGTAGGTGTTGTATCCGCTCGACAGGAAATTGCCCACCGGATCGTAGAATGCTTGCGCTGTATCGGTGTAGGGAAAGAAGTGGGTAGGGTAGTTCTGAATGTTCTGCCAGGCGTAGTTTAGATATGCCGGTCGCTTGACCCGAATGTGAGGGCGTGATCTTGTTACCTCGTCGATGGGCAGCTGTGCCGTCACCTCCCCCGTTAAAATAAGCAGGGTCACAATCCACAGAGAAATGCTCGCAGAGACGTTTTTGACTGCCGGATCCAACATATTTTACCCTCTCGCTGCTTCAGCGACCTCTCTTGGTACAAGAGTATATGCAAAGCCGTGTGCCCAACGAAGCAAATATGCTTCTTCACGAGCTTGTCACTGTGACGTCAGGGCAAAGCATGCGTTGACCCGATGCCATGTCTATAGGTAATGCCAATTGCAGGTAGTGCCAATTGCTTTTTAGTTTGTCACGAGACTCGCCTCGGCGTGTCGTTCTTTGCTATTAGTGGCTGTGTAGTGCGCAGAGGACGTCTATTCCTTATTCTCAATCTGGTTTGAGTTTCACCTAGTCCCGCCCAATTTCCCAAAGGAAAGATTCGGCATGCCCAACACGCCGTCTCGCCCTCATCGACTGCTGGTGCTTGTAGCTGCGGTCATTGCCGGTGCCTTGCTGGCAGTGGTCGCTATGCTGTTGCTCAAGCCGAACGAGAAACCGGCTCCCGAGCGGCGTGCCCCGGCGGAGAAAACCGAACCGGTCATCGATCTGTTCAACAAGTCACTTCCCCATGATTATCCTCGGATCGAGTTCGTAGACGTGGCCCGCGAAGCGGGTATTGATTTCCGACATTTCCACGGTCAACGCTCAATGCAACTACCCGAAGACATGGGCTCTGGGGCGGCGTGGGCGGACTACGACAACGACGGATTCCTCGATCTCTACGCGGTCAACACGGCGGGACCTCTGACCATGGACGCGGCAGAATTGGCGATATCACCGGCTCACAGTTCGCTATACCACAACCAGGGATCTGGTGTTTTCGAGGACGTAGCTACCATTGCCGGCGTGGATCACCGGGGGTATGGTCAGGCGGTGGCTTGGGGAGACTACGACAACGATGGTTTTGTCGATCTGGTGGTGACCAACTATGGCACCAATTTGCTCTATCGAAATCGCGGCGATGGCACCTTTGCCGACGTCTCCGCGACAGCGGGTGTGGGGGCAGCGCACGGCTTCTGGGGGGGGGCCTCATGGGGGGACTACGATCGCGACGGTGATATCGATCTATACGTGGCTGGTTACGTTAAATACGAATTCGACCCGGCTCATTTGCACATGAAGACGAAGCAGTACGACAGCTTGATCCCAGCTTCGCTCAATCCGGCGACCTACCAGCCGGAGCGCAATCTCCTCTATCGCAACGATGGCGAACGTTTCACCGAACGCGGTGGCGAAGCAGGTGTCGGCAACACCACAGGACGTAGCCTTTCCTCTTCCTGGTGTGACTTCGACAACGACGGTTGGATCGACCTTTACGTCGCCAACGACGTATCCGAGAATGCTTTTTTTCTCAATCGCAGGGACGGCAGCTTCGCCGATATCAGTCATAGCGCGTGGGTTGCCGACTATCGCGGGGGTATGGGCCTAGCGGTAGCCGACTGGGATGCGGACGGTGACCAGGATCTCTTTGTGACCAACTGGATGGCTCAGGAGAATTCGTTTTACAACAATATGATGCAGGAGTACCTCGAGGCGGGCATGGAGATCCAAGGTCAGATGCTACGATTCACAGACGCCGGTGGCCAGTTGGGTCTGGGGGGACCATCTCTGGATTATGTTGGCTGGGGCACAGCGGCCATCGATTACGACAATGATGGCAAGCAGGATATTCTGGTGACTAACGGGGGAACGATGCCATGGAAAGAAAACCCGGCTTTACTGGTCCCCATGCGCCATCTGCTATTCTGGAACAAAGGACCTCAGGAAGGTTTCTTCGAGGTGGGGTTGGAAAGCGGTGCGGTATTCAGAAAAAAGCAGGTGGGTCGCGGCTTGGCGGCAGGGGACTACGACAACGATGGCGATGCTGATGCTTTCGTCGTGGTCAACGGCGGCGCGGCTCAGTTACTGCGCAACGACGTTCCTGCCGGCAATCACTGGCTCAAAGTACGAGTGCAGGGACGCAAGAGTGGTGCCGACGGTCTGAATGTGCGTTTGCGCGCCGTAGTGGGCGAGCGCCAGTTCCACCGTGAAGTGGGTGCTACATCCTCCTACTATTCCCAGCATGCCGTGAGTGAGGAGCTGTTTGGCCTCGGAACGGCGATGGAAGTGGACAGTCTGGAGATTCGCTGGCCCAGCGGGACGCGCGACTTGATGCTACAGCTCCGAGCCGACCAGACGGTGATAGTGGTGGAAGGCGAAAATGCCCGCGATCGGTAGTGAGATGGAATTGAGCGCGAATAGCGTTTGCATTACTGCCGTTCCTGTGCTGAGAACAGCAATTGAGTGGTAGTCCGTCGTTTTGTCGTTCATTTTTTGTCCCATCGCCGGCAGACTACACTGCCACTTCCTCCACGCTCGTCACAGTCGCGCAACGCCTTTACACACAACAATCCTTGCCAGATCTCTTCAACGCCGACTTTCGGTTCGAGATTCTCCCACCTAACAGATCCCTCACAAAACATATGTCCCTCGTAGTGGGATTCGAACGGACATTCCGCGGCCGTATTCGCGAGCTTCGAGGGTGGGTCATCACCGACAATAAGCACCTCGAACTGTGGGTCGGAAATAATCCTCTTACCGCTGGGTGCGTGCTCACTGGCTGAGTAGGTTGCGCCACGGCACACCAATCGGCCGTCTTCTTCTTGTACTGAGCCCAGCAAATGCTTCGGGGAAACCTCCAAAGGACCGGTCATGCGACAAATGGCACCGGCACCGGAATTTTCGCCAGTCGGCACAAACGCGTGTCCCGGTAATTCGCCCTGAAAGGGCACCCACGCTTGTCCTTGGGCAACAGCCCCCAGGCCCATCAAAGATAGCATCAGCAAAACCAAACTGAATCTCACGACCAAGCCTCCCGGTTTCGGATGAAGCCCAATTGAATTACGTCGATTCGATTTCAACGTAAGGAAATCAACTCCCAATACAAAGGCACGTGTTTGCCACCGCGGGTTTGTTCCGTGCAAACTGTTTTAGTTATAGTATATACGTTACAGGGTAGTATGAGGTTGGATTGCGGTTTGGTACAGTCGATTTTTGTTGCAACGAGGGCAAAGCGTGATAGGATCGGTGCGTACTAACCAACTGGAACGACCACATTGTGGCCTACTAGTCGCACTGGCCGTCTGGGCTGGCTCTGCCATAGGCAGTGATCTTCCCCTCGAAGATGTGGCCGCACAACGGCCGTTTCTGCGTTGGCAGCGTCCCACGTATACCAACTATGCGTTACAGCATTACCAGAATTATCCCAACCACACCTTTCCTTATTGGGATGTACCTCAGTCCCGCTTAGATCCTCTCGGCAACCATCTCATCAACGGCTACAGTCTCTATGACTGGAGCGAGGTACGCACCGATGGGCTCGAGTATGGCAGCTCGATTTTCAAACAATCGGATGGGACCAGTCTCACCTGGATCAACGTGTTCGATTACGTCGTGGCGGGCCACGACGGATACGGCGACTGGGGCTATCAGCTGATTGTTGGCGACGCGCTGCCAGCACGTTTTACGCCACTGACCTTGTCGAAGGTCAACTTCAACGGCATGCGGTTCGACCTGTCGACGAAGCATCTGAAATTCACCGGGGTTGCCTCGCGACAGGAACGGCCCAAAGACGATATCAGGACCTATAGCGGCGCGTTTTCACCGTTGGTCCACTACGCGGATGATTCGAATTTGCTGTTGGGGACACGGGCGCAAGCGGATGTAGGCGGTTTGCATCTGGGTTTAAACTGGGTCAACCAGCATGTTTACCAGAGCACGCGTACCACGGGCAACAGTCTCAAGGGGCGATTGAAGCCGGACCAGCCGCTGATGGACTGGATCGTCGTGCGTTTTCGCGATGATTCTCCGGAGGACGGGGTGGGTGGCGCGGCGGTGCAGGACCTGCAGCTGGTGATCAACGATGAGGCGCGACCGGATTTGGTGCCGCAGGTGATCAGCCACCTCGGCGAGCCGCCGATCCAGGTGGGATTCGTCTCGGCCCTTACCGGGGCGTTTACTCCTTTGGCTTACGACCTGTTCACCGCTTCTGAGGCCAGCACCCCCTACTTCAACGAATACTACTACCGCGGTCGTGATTTTCCGTTATTTGCGGATTATCTGGCGCGGTTGGATCACGCTGCCGGTATCGATGTGCGCAAGCAGGCGAATATCCCGGGGTTGGAGGCGCTGTACGAGTTGGAATCACCGCAGCAGCTGCTGCAGGCGGACGGAGAGACACAGATTGTGTTTCTCTTCGACATTTCCCGCGAGGCTGACGTGCGCTCGGTGGTGGTGGAAGCGACGTTGGGGAACGATTACCTGGTGGATGTGGCGATGCTGTATACGAAGTCAACCACGGCTGCTTTTTACGCCGATCGTTTCTCGGGCACCTACTATCAGACGGTGAAGCGCGCCAAGGGCAATGTGCGGGATTTTTCCAATCTGCGCCGGGTGCGATTCCAGGTGGGAGAAAACACCGGTAATTTCGTTTATGGTGCGGACGCTCACCTGGTGCTCAAGCGTCTGGAGATTTCTGCCGAGTATGCACGCTCGAGCGTGTATTCGCGCTATCCCGCTCGTGTTGATGGGGGGGCGGCGTTTGATGAGGCGCCGCGTTTTGCCGATCGCGGGGGGGCGTATTTCGTCAATGCGGTGCGGCGTTTTGATCGCGGCCTGGTAGGTGCCGAGCTGTTTTCCATCGCACCGGATTACCAGACCGAGATGCGCTCCTTTCTGCACCCCGAATCGAGTTTTTGGCTGAGTCACCTGGACGGGGTGCTCAACAGCACCATGTACTGGCAGACGGTGGATGACAACGATGACGGCGATCGTTATCCCGATATCAAATACGGCAACGCTCCGGGTTTACCGCGGGATCGCGTTGGCACCGATCTCAATGGTGTTTTTGTGAATCAGGATACCGACAACGACGGTGCTCCGGATACCAACCGCAATCTGAATCGTTTGCCGGACTACGAGGAGCCGTTTTTGATGTTTGATGTGGAGCCCAGCAGTTACGTATACGGGCTGGATCGCAACAACAACGATGAGCCGGACCAGCGTGAAGATGACGCCGAGGTAGACTACCCGTATGAGCATGACGAGCGTGGTTACCACCTTTTTGGCCAGTGGCAGCTGACGCCTCACTGGTCGGTAGCGGCAGGTCGCTATGACATCGAGGAGATCGCCGGCAACGGCGGCAATCGGGCGATATACGGGTTATTGCGTTATCAGCGTCAGGGGGAAGGCCAGCTCAGGCGGATGTTTTTCGAGAGCAGCATGCGCCGGGTGGCGGACGACATCGCCGATGAGATTATGGTGTTCGATGACGATGCGGGGCCGCGGGATGTACGTTTTGGGAGTCGCGGCATTGCTTACAGCCGACCGGTGCAACAAGGTTTTGGGTTGCCGGTGTATATGAAGGTGGAGTTTTTGCCCGATCAGTTGTTTTACCGGGACAGTGTGGTGAGCGACACCTATGTGGAGGGGCGGATGATGCCGTGGTCGTCGTTGGAACTGGTGCAGAAGCTGCGCGGTCGTTTCAACTGGCAGCAGGGGGGGCAGCGGCACGGGATATTCCAGCGCCAGCGGCGGGTGGATTTCTGGACCTCGGTGAGTCGTGTCCAGTATGTGTGGCATTGGAGGCAGTTGACGGTGACTTCGCAGTATAAGCTGATGCTGTCGCGGTTGATCGATCAGGAGCGCAATGTGCGGTTGCGCTCGGAGCTGCGTTCGATTCCGATTTTGCGGATGGAGTATCCGCTGCTGGCGCGAACGCAGCTGCAGGTGGGCATTCAGGGCGTAGGCCCGTTGCCGTATCGGCGCCTCGACGACACTTCGCAGTACAACAGCTTCGAGCAGCGCACCTCGTTTATCTCGCTGATCAACCGGTCGCGTTATTTTGGTTACGACCTCATAACCACAATGGGGATCAACGCCAACAAGATCGAACACGATTCTGCGTTTCTCGACGACCGCGATTTCGATTTGCGCACCTTCTTCATGAGGGTGCTGGTCGGATTCACTGAATTCGGAAGACTAATCTGACGCAGGATGTTAGCGCCACCATGGGGACTTGGCAGGGAGCCGAAGCCGGCAACCGAGCCCTTCCCCATAATCGCACACCGCCTTCGCAATAGATGAGTAATCGCGACAGTCCCCTTTCCATCCCAAAAACAATAAGGGGGTAGATTTTGCAATCTACCCCCTTACGCTCAAACGGCTAAGCCGGTCGAGTTTACTTCAGTAAGGTCATCGCCTGGGTGGCGGAGAAATCGCCAGCTTCCATGCGGTAGAAGTAAACGCCACTCGACACTGGTTTGCCATGTTGGTCCCGAGCATCCCATGTCGACTTGTAGGCACCCGCGTTCAGCTGATCGTCGACCAGAGTCGCAACCTGCTGCCCGGCGGTGTTGAAAATGCTGATCTTCACGTCGCCGTCCACCGGCACGCTGAAGTCGATGGTAGTTTCAGGATTGAACGGGTTGGGATACGCTTCGCCCAGTTCATAGCTGTCCGGTATTGCGGCACTGGCGTCAGCCTCAACAGCTGTAACACCGGCGCCCAGACGACCGACGGCCAGATCGAAAGGCACGTGGAACATTTGCTGGAAACCACCAATATCCGAGGATTCACGAGCCGGATTTGGTCCGTTAACCGACAAATCCCAGTTACCGCTCACGTAGATGCCATCGAACGGACCTTCGCGCCGATCTGGACCGATCCACTGTCCGTTCACGCGGCCCTGATTCTCGTCCACCCAGGAAATATGGGTAGCAAGAGAGGCCTTAAACGGACCCATCTTGGTGTGGTCCAGGAACAGCCGCAAGACGCCCGAACCGTCGCGCCCCAGCGCCGAATAGGAATTGCCAAACTGATTGTGGCGCGGGCTGTAAACGGCAATATGGCCGGTGCGGTCATTGGTTATGCGGATGGACAACTGGAACGAACCTTCAGCAGCACCGCCCGTAAGGCCTAGTTGGGCAGCACGTTCGGCGGAAAACTGGTCAGAATAGAGATCGCCAGGACCGTTGTACCAGATGACGTTACCGTCCCAGTCCAGCTTGAGGATCGAGGTCGACCTCCACCCGCAGAGCCACAGACCCGTGTCATCGGCGGACACCGAAGAGGGGCCACCACCGCTGAAGGTCGCGTTGTTATTGTCGTCCACACGCCAGCGCAGGAAAAACTCACGGACGTCGTAAGACCTGAGGTACTCACCGGAGTTCTTGTCCCAGACGTTCAGGCCGCTGGCCGGCGGATCAGCGCCGGACCAATTGGGCGAGATCAGCTCGTCATTGTAGACCAGGATCTGCATGGCGTTTTCGGTCTCGGGACCTGGCACTTTAGCGAAACCGTTGTCGCCAAATTCCGTCACCCTCTCAAGGCTCTTGGCGGCGGCATTTTTGCGCGATTTGTAGAGACCGGTGAATTCGTTGTTCCAGTTAGAGTTGACCAGATAGATGATGTTGGGATCATCGGGGTCAGGTTTCGGGCCGCCGCGGCTGCCGGATTCCTCCACAACCTCCCACACACTGGAGGCATCCCACTGCTCATACGCGTTGGGATTGGCGATGTAGTCGGTACCCAAGTTGAAGACGTGCACGTTCTGGGGGCCATCACCATTGTTGGAGTTGTATCGGCCCTTCCGATGCGTCCACACCGTCTTGTCACGCATGTCGATCTCGTGATCGTCGAAATCGCTGTTGCCACCATACATCAACGTCGCGGGATCTAGAAGGTTGAAGGCGATGACGTCGAACGAATAGCTGCCAGCGCCAGCCGGGTTGCCTTCCCAATCGCGCCCATTCCACGTGATGGTGTTGTTGCCGGCTTCGAAGTCACCACCACCTCCAGGCACTACATTGACGAACTTGTCCTGGGGCTTCATGCGCTGTACGGCGCCGTTAGGACCCGACGGACCAGTCTCATTCGAGCCCACTTCGTAAATTGCAACCCAGACGCGGGCTCGCTGATTCATGCTGAAGTTGATACCGACTGGGCCACTTCCGTTCCAGGACACATCGTTGGTCCGGACGCGTAGTGGATTCGGGTCACCAGAACGGTCAGGTACACGTACTTGGGAATCAAAATTTTCGTCTACTGATGCGGCTTTGGGATAAGTTTCAGCTATCACCGTGCCGGCAACTAGTAAACAAAGCGCTGAAATTGTTAGCAGAATTTTTGGTATCTGCATTTCCAATTTGCTCCTTGGTTCACAGTGAGATAAGCGATGGTACTCGAATTTACATGTTCTAAACTTCCGTAAATCTAAGACCTCCTTTCCTCAATATTTCCTCTTGCAAACCTTAATCGGCAGGATTGAAGTAACGATACGAATACAAATATAACCGCTTAATATGGCGAAACAAGATTTTTTTTCATCCAGAATGTATAATACATATATAAACATTGTATAATTTTTATAGTCTAAATGAAGCACCTTGAGAGAGGATCCTGCTGCCCGGGCGCCTTACTGGAATCGAATGGGTTGCCGTTCTCAACTCCCAAGCCCAACGGCTGCGCTATTGGCGAGACAGGCCCGATCCCCTTCTCAGGGTGATCACTTGGTCAGCGTCGAAATCGCCGAACAATTCGAGCTCGCCGTCGGCCCAGCGAACTTGGACATCCAAAACCTGGTCGATGTCGCCCAAACCGACATGGATGCGAGGATCATTGGCGGCCTGGTAGCTGTAGGCCGACTTTACGTTCCGCCTTTTCGACACGCGCCCTGCACTTAAGCGGATTGTGGCTTCCATTGCATCGGCGCCATGCCGATTGAGCACCCTGAAGCTGATCCAATGGCGCTGTTTTGCAACCACGTTGTGCAACAGGTGAACCGGTGCGTCCCGATTGACCACCAGCACGTCCATGCCGCCGTCGTTGTCGACATCGCCAAAGGCGGCTCCGCGACTGGTTGCTACCAGCACCTGCGCTGTTCCGGCAGAGCTTGTTTCCTGGAAACGGGCCCCTGGTACGCCTCTGAACAAGGAGTTGGGTTGGGCAAAACGATCCCCTTTCGGGGCGTTGTTCAGAGCGATTCGGCCGTTGGCGGTGTAGAGATCCAACCATCCATCGTTGTCGAAGTCGATGAGAGCAACACCGAAGCGCGTTAGTAGGTCGCTGCCGACTGCCAAACCGGAAGTGGCGGTGGCATCGACAAAAAAGTCACCTTCGTTACGGAAGTAGGAGTTGGTTTCTTCGCGTAGATTGACCACCAATAGATCAAGGGTATTGTTGTCGTCTACGTCTATGACATCGACGCCCATGCCCGCTTTGGCCATGCCACTTTCGTCCAGGGCGCAGCCGCGTAGCAGCGCCTCGTCCGTAAAAGTTCCGTCGCCACCGTTGACCCAAAGCTGATTCTTGGACCCGTCATTGGCTACGAAGATGTCGCTCCATCCGTCGGAATCGAAGTCCCCGCCGACAACCCCCAGACCATATCCATATGCCTCGTGCAATCCGGCCTCGTAGGAGACTTCGGCAAAGGTTCCGTTCCCATCATTGCGGTATAGTATATCCGGAGCCTGAGCCTTGTAGACTGGCGGATAGCAGTAATCGGCCTCCCCAACTGGAGAAAAACAGGGTCGCTCCAGCGCCACTGACCAGTGCATGTAGCGCGTAGCGAAGAGGTCGAGATCGCCATCGTTATCATAGTCCGTGAACATGGTGCTGGCGCTCCAGGCGTTATCGCCAACTCCGGCCACAGCTGAGACGTCCTGAAAGCGACCACTTCCTTCGTTTCGCAGTAACACGTTGGGTCCAACGTTGGTGATGTAAAGATCGGCATCGCCGTCGTTGTCCCAATCGCCGGTAGCGACGCCCATGCCGTAGCCCTGGTCATCGCTACCGCTGTCCTCGGTGACGTTTTCGAAGTAACCGGAGCCGTCATTGCGAAATAGTTGGTTGGCGGGTCGCAGACTTTGTGCCGCAGTTAACGATCCACCTTGCAGCAGATAAGCGTCCAGGTCACCATCGTCGTCCATGTCGAACAGGGCCGCTCCTCCCCCCATGATCTCCGGCATATAGTAGTGCTCCTCGTGTCCCGAATCGAAGCGGAAATCGATGCCACGCTTGGCCGCCTCTTCTGCGAACCAGATCTCTTCGTGTTGCCGCTTTTCAGCTGTTCGCCCATCCCGGGTGTCGGTTGTCAACGCGGCGTGTTCGTGCTCACCGCATCCTCCCAGAGCCACCAAGTTGATACACAAGGTTACAATCCCGAGCGTGAACCGACGCCAAGGCAACCACCGCTGCGTCGTTGCGCTGAACTGTCTGGTTGTTTTCTGGACCGTGCGTGCGGACGAGTGAGGTAGAGATCGTGGGGTCAATTTGTCGCTCGATTCCATTACAGGGATCGTCACTCTTGCGCGCCTTCGTTACCCAACTCGCGTATTTGTGCCAACATGGCTTGAATCTTAGTCGAAGAGGGGATAAGAGCCTGCGCGGCCAGTAGGGCGGTCTCCGCTTCTGCCAACTGTCTAAGGTTCTTGGCGGCCACGGCGGTGCCCAGATGCGCACGTACCAAGGTCGAATCCAGCTCCACGGCCTGCTGGAAGCTGGCGAGGCCGTCTGCCCACTGTTCGAGCTCGAGCCGGGCGAGTCCCAAGCCGACGTGGAGGGCAGCGTCCCTCGGCTCCAACTCGATCGCCTGCTGGTAGGCTCCCGCCGCCTCCGGGTGATTGCCGACGCTGGTCAAGATTTCCCCTTTCTGCTGAATGGCACCACCCAATCGCGGGTCGAGTGCGATGACCCGATCCAGGTGCTGCACAGCGCGTGCCGGTTGCTTCAGCTTGCGATAAACCGAAGCGGCGTTGAGGTGCAGGTAAGCATTATGAGGATGATTCCGCAGGGCACTGTTGAACAACCGCAAAGCTTCTCGGAACCGCTTTTGAGATACGTACACGCCAGCGAGGTTGTTCAATACGGTAAGATCGTCAGGATGGTTCCGTTGTAGTTCTTCCAGCAGGCCGGTTGCGTCGTGCATGTCGCCGTCTTCGATCATTGCCACGGCTTCGAAAATCTTGTGAGGCAAACCTGCCCGATACGGCTTGAGTTCCTCATCCCACAGGTCGCGATACTGCGGCTGACGCTCCAGTTCTTGATCCAGGTGCTTGCGGGCCTCTTCCAAACGCCCCAGGCGACGGTATGCAGTGCCAAGAAGCAAATGAGAGTATGGGCGATCCCTGCTTTCTTTGGGCATCTCTTCCAGCACTGCCAGCGCGCGTCTCGGCTCTTCTTTCTGCAGCCAGACACGCGCCAGGCCCCACGGTCCTGCGGCGTCCTGGGCATCAACAGCCATGGCGTGCTCAAACTGTTGTTGGGCTCGTTCCAGCTCGTTCTGTTCCAGATAGATATATCCAAGTCGCCAGTGCGCGGGTCCATACGTCGCTCCCAAGGCGATCACTTTGTTTACCGCTTCCACCGCACCAGGCCGATCTCCCAGCTGCATCCGGATCCGCGCCAGGCGATACCACCATTTCGGCGGCGCATCATCTAGGCTAAGTGCAGTCCGGTAACATGCTAAGGCGAGAGAATCGAGATCGTTTGCTTCGTACACATAACCGAGAGCCATCCACGAATGCGGGTTGTCGGGATCGGCTTCGATCCTGGCTATGGTTTTTTCTACCAGGTCCATCACCATTGGGTCTTTACCGGCGAGAACCGCAGGTAGGCTTGGGGCTTTTGGACTGGGAGGCAGAATCAGGCGCCACAGGGCGATCATCAGGCCAACTGCGACAATGCCTGCCGCAATTACTTTAACGGAGGGGACTTTAGAGAATGGCATCTTGCGAGTTACGCGACCGAGTTTCCGGTTGCAGCGGTTATCAGCAGGATACCGACTCGACAAGATGCCTGCCACTAAACAAGGGCAGTGCTGGACGTGCTGCCGTCAATCGCGCCAGAGCACCACGCCCATGTGATAGCGCTGGTGGTTCGGGATGCGTTGACAGTAGTAGGCCGTCAAAATCGTGCCATTTTCCAGCTGCACGCTGGAGGGGTAGCCACCGTCGGTCCCGGTCGGACTGGTGTTCGACTGGTATACATCGGTCTTGAACAGCACCCTGGGATCGTCCCAGGTCACCCCTTCGTCGCGGCTCACCATGGCGCAGACGCCAAGCATGCCCCGCAAGCGCACACCATAGGTGAGCAGGATCGAACGGTCCTGCAGCATAAGTAGATGGGCGGGCATGTGGCGTGCCGGGGTCACCGGCCCGCGACAGGTCCAGGTTTCGCCACCGTCGTCGGAGGCAAAGATCTCGGTATCCGCCGTTCGCGCGGTACGACTGGCCGCCAACATCTTGCCATCGTCGAGCACCAACAGATCGGTCTCATTGTAGCGATCAGGGCCAATGAGTCGGGGATTGCCCCAGGTGCGCCCGTCGTCATCGCTGAAGTAGATCCAGGCACCGTCTTGAGTTTCGTCCTCGAGATGGCCGGCAGCGGATGAATAACAGGAAACGGCGAGCCGCTTGCCCGGCAATTGCACGATATCTCCGAACGGCACGGCGTAGCTGACACCGGGAGGGTATTCGAACTTTCCCAACTCTGTGGTCCATGACTGGCAGCCGTCTTGGCTACGACAGACCGCAGCTTCCTGGTTTCCCATTTCATCTTCGGTCCGCTCCCGGTCGAGCAACTCTCCCCGCGGAGGTGCGAACCTGCGGCCGCTGACCAGCACCACGTAGGCGCCCTCGTGGGTCAGTCCGGCCGCCAGATCTCCCCGGGTGCGGGCGGTTTCGTGATGTGCCGGTACGCTGGCGAAAGACCAGAGCCTGCCGCCATCGCGACTGATCCAGCACTCTGAGGAGCCTTCCCAGAGTTGGTGACAGGGCTCGCCAAAGATTGCAGCCACGATGCTGCCATCGGGCATCTGGGTGAGATTCGGCCAGGCACACTTGTTGTCAATTGCCACGTAGCGCTCGAGTATGTCCATGAATATCCTTTCGTTGAAGTGACAATATACCTGTCGATAACAGCATATACCACAACAATATTTTGGTAACCAGTCTCGAAGTTGTGCAATCATTAATTGCTTGTTTATGGCAAATTACTTGCGTATTCATATCTGCATCGACAGGTGAGGTGGCTGACAATCGGACATTGGATGGCAACACCTGGAGGATTCATGAAGATCGAGCGGTGGTGCTGCACAGGAAAGCGTCTGTTGGTAACACTCGCTGTGTGTGTGATCGGCGAGGCAAAAGCCAGTAATTCGTTTGTCCATGAGTTGCACGAGGCGCGGCCGTTTCTGCGTTGGCAGCGTCCCACGTATACCAACTATGCGTTACAGCATTACCAGAATTATCCCAACCACACCTTTCCTTATTGGGATGTACCTCAGTCCCGCTTAGATCCTCTCGGCAACCATCTCATCAACGGCTACAGTCTCTATGACTGGAGCGAGGTACGCACCGATGGGCTCGAGTATGGCAGCTCGATTTTCAAACAATCGGATGGGACCAGTCTCACCTGGATCAACGTGTTCGATTACGTCGTGGCGGGCCACGACGGATACGGCGACTGGGGCTATCAGCTGATTGTTGGCGACGCGCTGCCAGCACGTTTTACGCCACTGACCTTGTCGAAGGTCAACTTCAACGGCATGCGGTTCGACCTGTCGACGAAGCATCTGAAATTCACCGGGGTTGCCTCGCGACAGGAACGGCCCAAAGACGATATCAGGACCTATAGCGGCGCGTTTTCACCGTTGGTCCACTACGCGGATGATTCGAATTTGCTGTTGGGGACACGGGCGCAAGCGGATGTAGGCGGTTTGCATCTGGGTTTAAACTGGGTCAACCAGCATGTTTACCAGAGCACGCGTACCACGGGCAACAGTCTCAAGGGGCGATTGAAGCCGGACCAGCCGCTGATGGACTGGATCGTCGTGCGTTTTCGCGATGATTCTCCGGAGGACGGGGTGGGTGGCGCGGCGGTGCAGGACCTGCAGCTGGTGATCAACGATGAGGCGCGACCGGATTTGGTGCCGCAGGTGATCAGCCACCTCGGCGAGCCGCCGATCCAGGTGGGATTCGTCTCGGCCCTTACCGGGGCGTTTACTCCTTTGGCTTACGACCTGTTCACCGCTTCTGAGGCCAGCACCCCCTACTTCAACGAATACTACTACCGCGGTCGTGATTTTCCGTTATTTGCGGATTATCTGGCGCGGTTGGATCACGCTGCCGGTATCGATGTGCGCAAGCAGGCGAATATCCCGGGGTTGGAGGCGCTGTACGAGTTGGAATCACCGCAGCAGCTGCTGCAGGCGGACGGAGAGACACAGATTGTGTTTCTCTTCGACATTTCCCGCGAGGCTGACGTGCGCTCGGTGGTGGTGGAAGCGACGTTGGGGAACGATTACCTGGTGGATGTGGCGATGCTGTATACGAAGTCAACCACGGCTGCTTTTTACGCCGATCGTTTCTCGGGCACCTACTATCAGACGGTGAAGCGCGCCAAGGGCAATGTGCGGGATTTTTCCAATCTGCGCCGGGTGCGATTCCAGGTGGGAGAAAACACCGGTAATTTCGTTTATGGTGCGGACGCTCACCTGGTGCTCAAGCGTCTGGAGATTTCTGCCGAGTATGCACGCTCGAGCGTGTATTCGCGCTATCCCGCTCGTGTTGATGGGGGGGCGGCGTTTGATGAGGCGCCGCGTTTTGCCGATCGCGGGGGGGCGTATTTCGTCAATGCGGTGCGGCGTTTTGATCGCGGCCTGGTAGGTGCCGAGCTGTTTTCCATCGCACCGGATTACCAGACCGAGATGCGCTCCTTTCTGCACCCCGAATCGAGTTTTTGGCTGAGTCACCTGGACGGGGTGCTCAACAGCACCATGTACTGGCAGACGGTGGATGACAACGATGACGGCGATCGTTATCCCGATATCAAATACGGCAACGCTCCGGGTTTACCGCGGGATCGCGTTGGCACCGATCTCAATGGTGTTTTTGTGAATCAGGATACCGACAACGACGGTGCTCCGGATACCAACCGCAATCTGAATCGTTTGCCGGACTACGAGGAGCCGTTTTTGATGTTTGATGTGGAGCCCAGCAGTTACGTATACGGGCTGGATCGCAACAACAACGATGAGCCGGACCAGCGTGAAGATGACGCCGAGGTAGACTACCCGTATGAGCATGACGAGCGTGGTTACCACCTTTTTGGCCAGTGGCAGCTGACGCCTCACTGGTCGGTAGCGGCAGGTCGCTATGACATCGAGGAGATCGCCGGCAACGGCGGCAATCGGGCGATATACGGGTTATTGCGTTATCAGCGTCAGGGGGAAGGCCAGCTCAGGCGGATGTTTTTCGAGAGCAGCATGCGCCGGGTGGCGGACGACATCGCCGATGAGATTATGGTGTTCGATGACGATGCGGGGCCGCGGGATGTACGTTTTGGGAGTCGCGGCATTGCTTACAGCCGACCGGTGCAACAAGGTTTTGGGTTGCCGGTGTATATGAAGGTGGAGTTTTTGCCCGATCAGTTGTTTTACCGGGACAGTGTGGTGAGCGACACCTATGTGGAGGGGCGGATGATGCCGTGGTCGTCGTTGGAACTGGTGCAGAAGCTGCGCGGTCGTTTCAACTGGCAGCAGGGGGGGCAGCGGCACGGGATATTCCAGCGCCAGCGGCGGGTGGATTTCTGGACCTCGGTGAGTCGTGTCCAGTATGTGTGGCATTGGAGGCAGTTGACGGTGACTTCGCAGTATAAGCTGATGCTGTCGCGGTTGATCGATCAGGAGCGCAATGTGCGGTTGCGCTCGGAGCTGCGTTCGATTCCGATTTTGCGGATGGAGTATCCGCTGCTGGCGCGAACGCAGCTGCAGGTGGGCATTCAGGGCGTAGGCCCGTTGCCGTATCGGCGCCTCGACGACACTTCGCAGTACAACAGCTTCGAGCAGCGCACCTCGTTTATCTCGCTGATCAACCGGTCGCGTTATTTTGGTTACGACCTCATAACCACAATGGGGATCAACGCCAACAAGATCGAACACGATTCTGCGTTTCTCGACGACCGCGATTTCGATTTGCGCACCTTCTTCATGAGGGTGCTGGTCGGATTCACTGAATTCGGAAGACCAATCTAATTCTTGCCCGTTTGCCGAGACAAAGATCCGGGGAGGGGCGGTTTGTCAAAAACCAGCCAGTCAGGCTGTCGGTGTTGTAATTCTTCGAGGTGATCATCATGCCAAATCCGGGAGTAGTGTTGGAAAGGGTCGGGTCGACCGCCGAACGGCTGCGCCAGTTGCCCTACGAAAAGCGGGTGTGCAAGACCGAAGCGTACCCCGAAGCGAATGGTAAAGTCGTTGCGGTTTCGCGGCCGACTAAGGAATACACCGGCCTGTCCGTAGAGGAGTTCGCCGATTGGGCGGCTGACGTCGGCCTGGAGGCCACCGTCCTGAATGGAGAGATAAACAGGGGTACACCGCGTTTTCGCTCCAAAATGTTGCCGTTCCGCGATGACGTGGACGAGGATCGTCTGCCCAGCTACATCAAGGCTCTGCACGAGAAGGGGATCATCGCCATCTCCTACTACCCGCTCATCTTCTGCAAGCCACTCGTGCCTCTGCATCCAGAGTGGCTGATGCATTTCCTCTATGACGATCGGCCATACATCGAAAACCAAGGGTGGTTCTGCCTCAACTCGCCGTTCAAGGACTGGATCTCGGATTACCTGATCGAGTGGCTCGACAATCTGGATCTAGACGGGTTCTACTTCGACGATACCAACATCGGCAGTCATCAAGGGGGCAGGGAATACCCGGGATGCTGCTGCGAAGTGTGCACGAAGTTGTTGCGCGACGAAACCGGCCTGCGGATGCCGCGCGAGGTAGATTTCGGCTCCCTGGATTTCCGCCGTTGGATACTGTGGCGGTACGAAAAAACCAAACAGGCGGTAAAGTACATACTGGGGCGCATCAGGGCAGCGTATCCCGATTGCATTCTTGAGTTCAACTACTATACCCGTCCGGATACGTCTTGGGTCCGGGGTCATCCGATCGACCTGTTCGGCTTCGAAGATATCCCCGCTTACGCCTTCACCGAAATGAGCCGTTCGAGTCGCGATACAGGGTATGTGGCGAAGATCAACCGTGGCAAGGGTACCTTCCATTCCATACTGCGCCACGGTCAGCAGAGTATGCCAGGCGTCAGCGCCGGAATAACCGCCTACCCGGAACGCTGGATGTTCACCCAGCACATCCTGGGTGCCATCGCCAACGGAGGTGCCGCATTTTCCAACTACACTTCACCGTATCTACAGGACGACATGATTCGCTTCGGTTTCGCCGAAGCGAAGAAACGCCGGGATTACATCACTGGAGAAACGGTGAAGTACGTGGGTCTCCATTATTCGCTCATGAACCGTGATTTTCGGCTTACCGAGCTCTACAAGAACATCGGCAAGGAAGGTGGCTATACCTTGCGCGACATCTACGGGATGTACGACATGATCGGTCGCTCCCACATCCTGGTGGACTTTCTACATGACAGACAGATTACCAATGAAACCTTGCACCAGTATCCGGTTCTCTTGCTTTCGAACAGTGCCTGTCTGTCGAACGAGCAAGTGGAGAACATCCGCAACTACGTGAAGCAAGGTGGCACCCTGATCGCTACCCATCAAACCTCCACCATGGACGAGCTTGGCCAGCGCCGTGACAACTTCGCGCTGGCGGATGTGCTGGGTCTCGATTACACTGGGCCCCACCAGACCGGACCCGGTGACGGGGTGGTTTACGTGCCGCAGGGGAAGGTCGCCCAAGAGACCGGGTACCAGCTGCTACCGTTCTACGGTATCGAGTCCACGGTCGAAATCAGGGATGATGCCGACATCGAGGTGTTGTGCACCCGGAGTAGCTTGCAAGGGGATGTGTTACCCGAATTTAATCCGAAGATGGAGTACGACAGCGGCGAGCCCACTGTGACTGTGAACAGATTCGGCAAGGGGGCCGCATATTATCTCACCGGCGATATTGGGCGCGCGTATGTCCATGTCCCGTATCCGCCGTTGATGCACCTGCTGGGCAACTTGGTGGGCAGAACGCCCGCACCGATCCAGGTGGAAGCGCCACAAGCGATCGAAGTGACTGCGGCGATCCGTCCCTCTGGCGAGCTTATGATTCACCTACTCAACAATCCTTCGCCGCCGTTTCCTCCGCAAATCGAGGGGAAAGACATCTATCGCTACTTATTCACCCAGGAGATCGTGCCGGTGCACGACATCGGCATTGTCTTGGGTGGTTTTGAAGCACGAGCGGCAAGTTTGCCGCTGCAGGATTTATCGTTGGAGATCACCAAAGCCCCGCAAGAGATCGTGGTACCCAAGGTAGAACTACACGAGGTGGTCCTGGTCGAGCTGGCTCATTGAAGCGGCCCTCAGGACGCGGCCTTGCCCGAATCCAACGGGCCAGCGGCTGAACCTGAAATAAGGAGATTCGAATGGATAAACAACGGCAGGAGATTCTGGACCGGGGCAGCTATTTTCCCGGCGATTGGGTGCGTCCACGTTACAACCCCGGTAGCTGGATGGCATTAGTGGACGTGATGGAGATATTCTCGGGACACCGTAGTATCACCCGCGAAGGCATCTACAAGTTGTACGACGCGCCGGTCGGGGTGCAGCTGCGGGTAGAGCAAGCCAACAGGTCGGAGCCGTTTCTGAAAGCCGAAAGGGAGTGGGAGGATTATACGTATATCAGTCCTTCCCACGTGTGGCACGAGGACGGGAAGCTCCACATGTTTTACGGGGCCGGTCCCAATACCTGCTACGCCGTCAGCGATGACGGCTACAACTGGGAACGGCCGGTGTTGGGTCACAAGGAGTTCAACGGCTCTGCCGAGAACAACATTCTCAAGCAGCCGATGCGGGACATGGTATTCGAGGATCCGTCAGCACCGCCCGAAGAGCGCTACAAAGCAGTAGGTGCTGAAGGCTTCTGGCTTGATCGCGACAGCGGCGAAGAGGTGGATCCCGACGAGGCGGACAGGCACTGGAAGGACGAACAATTTAAGGGCGACGCATTTACTGGTCGCAAGGTCGTACTGAAGGGGGCAATGGTGGGTTACACCTCGCCAGACCGCTTTACCTGGACCAAGCTGCCGGAGAAGATCGGCGACTACTCTGTGAACGGCGGTATCTGCCCCGGTTACGACGCCCACAATAAGACCTATTTTGCCTATATCCAGCCCCAAGGATGTGCACCGGTGGATCCCCAGAGCATGGGTGCGAGCATAGTTGAGACGGAGGTGGTGCGCCGCGCTGTGGGTCTGACGCGTACCAAAGACTTCCGTCACTGGCCGGCGGCCAAGCTGCTGATCCATCCCGACGCCCAGGATCCTCTCGACACCTCGTTCTACGGTGCCTGCTACTTTCCGTATCCAGGTCGCGATGAACTGCATGCGATGGTGCTCCCGGTATTTCATATGATGGGCGACAACCTGGATCTGCAGATCGCGTTCAGCCGCGATGGGCTGGTGTGGACGAGACCGGAGCGCCGTGCTGTACTCGAACGAGGTCCACGCGGAAGTGGGGAGGAAGGGCAACTCCATCCCTGGCGCAATGGCATGGTGCAATTACCGGATGGCTACTGGGCGGTGCCTTACCAGGCGCGGTCCTCTCTTCATACCACGCCCGATCAGTACAAGCAGGACCTCTTCCCGGAGATGCAGCCTGTTCAGAACCGTTGGGCGCGCTGGCGTCCCCACCGGTTCTGTGGTGTGGAAGCGGAGACCGAAGGTCGGTTCACTATTCCCACGGTTTACCGGCGCGAGAACGAACTACGTCTGAACTACCGTTGTGCGCCGGGTGGGTGGATCCAGGTCGAGCTCCTGCGGTACATACCGACGATGCAGGCGGTGGATGCAAATCCGCTCACGGATTATTCCTTCGAGGTATGCGACCGCTTGGTGGGAGACGAAGAAGACCGGATTGTGACCTGGAACGGCAGCAGCGATATTTCAAAGGTGGGTGAGATGACTGCTATCCGGGTGCGGATGTTCCAGGCGAAGCTTTTTGCGTATAAGGTATAACACATCACCCTCCTGGGCGTTGGGATTGACGAAAATGGAGGGGCTGGAAGCGGCAAACCGTTGCGTGATTACCCACCCTTCCGCAACATCGGCATCGAGCGAAATGAATCCGTCTCGCCGCAGCACGGCCAAACAGATTGCGGCCTTGTCTGGCCGATAGTGCTTCCGGTTTCGCGCGGCCAGCCGATATCCGTTATGCCGTCATAATAGAACAAGAGTTCGTTGTCGCGAAAAACCGGACTCGACGGCGGAAACATCACCGTTAGGGGTCATAGGCACCGCTTTCGGTTGGGGACAGGCTGATGGAATCCTTGCGGTCGCCCAATCTCTACTAAGCGACCATAGCGCGACTGCGCATCAGCAGTGGGATTTTGAAAGCGATGTTGTCGCTGGGGTCGCCAACAATGGTGTACACCGCCATGTTCGACTTTCCGACCCGCCACCAGTGCAAGCCGTCGTAGTTGTCCCAGACCCAGGAAACGCTCCTCGGCCCAGAGTTTTCGGTCAACAGAAACCTGAAGACGCTCTGCTCCGGATCCCAGCTTGGGGCGTTGCGGATTTGGAAATGTCATGCCCCCGGGTTGAGGTGATCGGGCCGGATCACCGCCCCTTCCTTGGAAGGGGCGGTGCATAGTGCGCTTCAAGCTGTTCGTTGCCGCCAGATCTACATCATATAGGAACAGCTGCCGCTGCCCGAAGGGCACGACCAAAGTCACGCTTTTCTGGGCGGTCGTGAACGAGGCCGAGCCTACGACCAAACTGAGCTGTATCACCACGCTTACCGAATGGGGCGCTTTACCCATCTCGCACATTTCTACGTTTTTGTTTATACCGTAAGTTTCGTACCGAAAAACTATACAAGCCAAACCAGTGAGGTGGTGATGGACCGAACTACTCTGCTCAAGGAGGTCACGGAATACTTCGTCGATTCGGACCACTGGCATCGGCTGTGTGGGGCGCTGCCCGATCCAGATCCGCAGGGCAGTCACCTCCATGCTTACGTGGAAACCTCTGTTCATCCCGACTCGCTGGAAGCGATCATGGTGGCGTATTTCGAACGACTGGGGTGGCCGTCCAGTCGGAAGATCGACCATATGTCGCCCAAACCGACCATGGGGAGCCTGCATGGGATCGAACCGGAGGGCAAGCTTCATTTTGATTTCAACTGGTTCTTCCGCGATGAAGTCGGTCTGCGAGCCAAGGATGGAGGCGAATCCGGCTGCAATCTACTGGTTTGGAACCGCTGGTATATTCACCAGTTCTATCGCCAGTTCCCATTCAGGAAGGCTGGCGTTGTGGAAGAAGAGGCGCTTGAGACTTACTTCAAATCAGATCACTTCCGGAAGGGTTTGGAGTATCCGGTTTTGCCGACCACCAATCATATGCATATCAACGTGCACACCAGCCTCCATCCAGATCTGATCCAACGACACGCAGAAGCGGTGTTTCCACGCGAAGGATTTCGAATTTTCTACACATGCCCCAACGTTTATCTGGTGGACGGCATATATCGTGGCAAGCTAGTGTTCATGGGACAGGAACCGGAGGTAGTCTTCGATATAGGGTGGGAGTTTCGTCCGGAGTCGATGATTGAACCCGCCACAGAGCCGTGGATATTCGAGGATGAGCCGGGTTACGATGTGTGGACCTCGGCGATGTTGGCGGAAGTGATGGATGAGGAATACGTTCGCCTGACAGATGGGGAGATTGCGCAGGTGCTGGCGGCGTGCCGCTTTTCGTCATAGCAATCGGGAAAACTGCCCGGCACCGCGTACCATGTCTGTGCTTCGTGGCGGACAGGCCTAGTTGGGTGTGATGTCTACATGACCGGCATTGTTGGCTACTTTGCTGTTAAAGTCATCTTTGTCGGGGTTTCAGACGGCGCAGGCGACTAGGAGGCCACGGCCGTCATGGAGATCTAAGCATGCTCGACAGTCCACGAAGCGTGCCGCTATGATGTTTGTACAGCATTTGAGCAGAACGTGGCAAAGGTTGGGCAAGAGTTACCAATGCACAAGCACACCGCGCTTGTACAAGAGGGTTCATTTGTGTTCCCTCGAACAAGCTCAAAACAGAGCGAAGAGGAATTGCGATGGTTGCGAATAGTTTTGACAAGGGCCCAGAGGGATGGTGTTCATACGATTACCACACCACGGTAACGGCGGGAGAGGAAGTTTTTGTGTTGACCACTTGGCACCCAAGCGGAGGGCCCGACGACTCGGGACACATCTTTTCTGACCACCACCGGTGGAGCACCGACACTCCCGAAAAGCCGATCTCGATCCTCGCACTCATACACTATCGCAGCTGGGTCGGCGCCGATCCGGTGGACCTGAGGGATGCCGAGATCTCTTTCTACTTGCGGGGCGACAACCTCAATATCAATACTGCAAACTGCTACTTCTGGGCGCACACGGCGGGTAACCGCTGGCATTGCCATGGCCAGCCAATTCCCATTCCAGAAAATAGATGGAACAATGCTCCAACCGTTGTCAAGACGATGGCCGATGAGGCGCAATGGTATTGCAGCTGGCAGAACCCAGATCATGAACCCGCCTCGTTGAAGAAGGTGCTGTCCGGGGCCCACAGCTACGGCTTTTCTTTCGTCGGGTTCGGCTCCGAGGTTAGCGGGAAATTGTCGCTTGCTCGATTCGAGATTCGCCCACAATGATGGATGGCGGGTGAGCGGAGAAGCAATGGGCTCGTGCTCTACTCGTCGTCGAACCTGTCATGTCCGCTGCGGTATGCGGCCCCGTCCGCCGGTCGGCGGTGTCCTGAAGTTGCCCATCGGCTTGAAGTTCCAACCCAACGTGGGGGTGCCCGCTTGTCCTAGGAATTCTAGGAGCCGGCACCATTTAGGCCGAGAGGTATCTCGCGGGGACACGAGTAGAATACGTTGTACAGCTTCATGCCTTTGGTTTCGACCTTTTCTCTTGCCTGCGCGAACGGTTTAGGAAACACGGGGCCTTCGTTGATGTTGAGCTCGTGTCCAGCGATGTCGGCGCAGGCCCGTGTTTCCAGATGGATCGTGTCGACGCTGATTGCCCTTAGAATGTCCAGCCAGTCGCTTTCTAGATCTTCCCACCAGATCATATCCTGCAGAAGAATGTCATACCTTGTTTGATGTTCGTTAACATCCTTGCTGTTTGTGCCCGGCGGTTGCCATCGCCCGCAGAGCGTGCTCTGCATGGCCTCCGCGGTCAAGTTGACCGGCAGTGTGCATAGCCCAGGGGTGGTAACGTTCGAATGCTGGAATGGTACGGATTTGGGAATGGGGATGCACGCAGATCTGAAACTGTTAATTTCCTAGGAGTCTATCCCGACCAACCAGTCAGGATCAACCATCGTTCGTATGCTTCAGGGCGCACACAAATAGAGCCGAACTGGAAGAAACCTCATTAACTAGCAAAGAGATAACCTCATGGACAGCTCGAGAATAGACCAATCTTTCATGCAGGGACTTAAATGGCGGTGTATTGGGCCGCCGCGCGGAGGGCGCACCAGTGCTGTCGTCGGCCATCCGACGGAGCAAACGATATTCTATTTCGGTGCCTGCGCCGGTGGGGTCTGGAAATCGGAAGATGCGGGAACCTACTGGGAGAACATCTCCGACGGGTATTTTACTTCCTCCGCAGTAGGCGCTATAGCCATCGCCGACTCGGATCCCAATGTGATCTATGTGGGCACGGGCGAAACAGCAATCAGGAAAGATGTGACCGAAGGAGATGGGGTCTACCGGTCGATGGACGGCGGCGACAGCTGGGAGAATATGGGATTGGCGGATACCAGGTACATCGGGAAGATCCGCGTTCATCCACAAGATGCCGATCTCGTCTACGTCGCGGCGCTGGGGCACATCTTCGGACCGAACGAGGAACGCGGCCTTTTTCGCTCTAGGAACGGCGGCAAGAGTTGGGAGAAGGTGCTCTACAAAAGCCCCAAGGCTGGCGCTGTGGACATATCCATGGATCCCACTAATCCGCGACGGCTCTTCGCTTCCGTGTGGGAGGCCAACAGATCTTTCTGGACCCTCTCCAGCGGCGGCGATGATAGTGGGCTGTACCGCTCGACGAATGGAGGTGACACTTGGACGGATATCACCCGTAACCCCGGTTTACCCACTGGACTGATCGGCAAGATCGGAGTCGCTATCTCTCCCGTCCGCCCACAGCGGGTATGGGCGATCATAGAGGCCGACAACCACGACGGCGGCGTTTACCGCTCCGATGATGGCGGCGACACCTGGCAACTGATGAGCGACAAGCGGGAGTTGATCGGCCGACCGTTCTACTACTGTCACATCTATGCCGATCCGCAGGACGAGGACACCATGTACGTGCTCGATTTCAAGATGTGGAAGTCCACTGACGGTGGCTCCAGTTACACGGAGATCGTCACGACTCATGGCGACAACCACGATCTGTGGATCGACCCGAACAACACGCAGCGTATGATCGAAGGAAACGACGGCGGCGCCTGCGTTTCGCTTAATGGAGGGTGTTCTTGGTCGACGATCTACAACCAGCTAACGTCGCAGTTCTACCGCATCGATGTGGACAATCAGTTTCCGTATCACGTTTACGCCACGCAACAGGATAATTCCAGTATTTGCGTACCCAGCGCCACAGCGCACGGAGGGATCACCTGGGCCGACTGCTACGCTCCTGGCACCGGGGAGAGCGGTGACATTGCGGTGCATCCGCAGGATGAGAACATCGTCTATATAGGTTCGATCGGCAGCTCTCCCGGCGGCAGTGGTATACTGCAGGCGTACGATCACCGGACACGGCAGTTCTGGTTGGCCTCGGTTTGGCCGGAAGAATATTTCGGTTGCCACGACAGCGATCTAAGGTATCGCTTCAACTGGACCTATCCGATTTTGATCTCCCAACACGATCCGTCGGTGCTGTACGTGGCTGGCAATCTCGTTTTTCGATCGACCGACGGCGGCGTGAACTGGAACGCGATCAGTCCTGACCTGACCCGCGATGATCCCGAAAAACAAGTGGCTTCCGGAGGAGCGATTACCATCGATTCCAGTGGAGCCGAGACCTACTGCACCGTGTACGCGCTGGCCGAATCGCCGCTGAACAAGGGTGAGTTGTGGGCTGGAAGTGACGACGGTCTGGTGCACATGTCCAAAGATGGCGGAGAAAACTGGGCCGAAGTGACGCCGCCCGATCTAATCGAATGGTCCCGTGTCGGTTGCATAGAGGTTTCACGTCACAACGGGGGTACCGCCTACGTGGCCGCATCACGGCACAAGCTGGACGACTACAGCGGCTACATCTACAAAACCGAGGATTTCGGGAAGAGCTGGCAGGTATTGAGCAACGACTATCCAGAGGGTGAGATTTCACGTGTCATCCGCGAGGATCCAGTAAGGCCAGGATTGTTGTATGTGGGAACGGAGTCAGGTGTCTGCGTTTCTTTGGACGACGGAAACAGCTGGACGAAACTGGAGACCAACCTGCCGGTGGTTCCGGTCTATGACTTGAAGGTCAAGGGCGACGATCTGGTGGCGGGCACTCATGGCCGTTCGTTCTGGGTTCTCGATGATCTGACACCATTGCGCGATCTCGCGGCCAAAGAACCGACGGGTGCGGCCATTCTTTTTCGACCGAAGCCGGCCTATCGTCGTTGGCTGAACTGGTTTGCCAAAGGACCGCGTCTGGTAGCGCCAGAGGACAAGAACTACCTGCTCGCTCTTGGCGCTAATGCGGCTTGGCGCGAATACGATACCGAAGACGGCGAGCTGATACGCAACTTCATCGACGCGGGACAGAATCCTCCTTCCGGTGCCATCGTCTATTACGTTCTCGACGAAGAGCCGGTGGATGGAGTCGAGCTGACTTTCCTCGACGGGGACGGTGATGCCATCGTTAGCTTCAACAGTCGGACTGCCGCAGGTAATGCAAGCTGCGGCACCGAAGATGATGAGCCCCCGGACGGAACTCGGTTTGCTCCGGCGAAGAAAGGACTGAACCGGTTTGTGTGGGACATGCACTACGAGGATGCATCCCTCTCGAAGGAGAGCAGCCCTGTAAGAGAGAAGTACGAATCGCTGATGAAGATTCGGCCGTCGACGAACGGTCCTCAGTCGACACCAGGTAGCTATCAGGTGCAGCTGAAGGTGGGCAATTCAATCCAAACCGAGTCATTCCAGATCTTCGGTGATCCGCGGTTGAAAACGACCCAGGCAGATTACCAAGCGCAATTCGACCTGCAGCGCAAGGTAAGAGACAAGCTCTCCGAGACCAACAAAACCATCGACAGAATACGTCGGATCCAGCGGCAGAGTATGGAGGCTTCAAAGCGTGCTGGGGACTCGGAAACGATCAGCGACCGCGAGGCCATTTCGAAGGCGTCCCGCGAGCTCAACAAAAAGCTAGAAGAGATAGAATCTGAACTTGTTCAGATCGATCGGGAAGGGCCCTCCGACTTCGTACGCGCTGAGGTCAAGCTAGTGGATAAGCTAGCCGGTCTCATCGCTGGCATCGCCATGGGAGATGTTGGTCCAACGAGGGCAATGAACGAACTGTTCGAAGATCTCTCGGGAAAGGTAGACGAACAGATTTCCAAGCTTCAGGCCGTGATCGACAGGGACATGGCCGAATTCAACGATAGGGTCAGCGACGCGGAGCTGCCGGCAATACTGCTGTGACAGATGCTTGATCGGAGCAACCAGCGTTACAGCCAAAAAAGAGAGACCAGCATGAAGAGACCCCTCTTCGGTGGTATACTTCTGATTTTTGCCTTGATGGGCGAACTTGCGGTCCAATCGAACTGGCGCGGCCTACACGCGACGGGTTGAGTCCGAAACAAGGGCGACGACAGATTTGGGTTCGAAGCCTTGGGGATTTCTATCAAGGATGGCGCCGGTCCACGAAGCGAACCTGGCGGAGCACGCGAGTGCCATAGCCGTCTACTCGGCTGCGGCGAATGACGTGGAGCTAATGCTCACGATCTACCCCAATCCCTTCAACAACAGTGTCACGGTTCACTTCCATACAACCATCCTCGAAGAGATGGCGGTGAGCGCCTAAGACATCACAAGACAGTTGTTGGAAACCCTGCTCAAAGAGTGGCGGCCCCCTGGGTCCCTCCTTGTCGCATTCGATGGTGAAGTCTTTTCGATCTGGCTATCCTTCATCCGCAGATCATCGGACTGCACGGCATCCAGCGTTCTGTAACGGTTCTTTTAAAGCAACCCCGGAAGCCAGAGGGCAACCTGCGGCGCCAGCAGCACGATCGCCAGCCCGACCAGCTGCAGAATGATAAACGGCCACAGGCCTGCGAAGATATCCTGCAGGCTGATATTGGGCGGAGCCACTCCCTTCAAGTAGAAAGCGGCCGGACCAAAGGGCGGCGAAAGATAAGAGACCTGCATGTTCATGCAGAAGAGCACCCCGAACCAGACCGGGTCGTAGCCAAGGCTTACGATGACCGGTACAAAGATCGGTACGGTTAAAAGCAGGATGCCCACCCAGTCCATGAACAGACCCATAACCACGAGAATGCCCATCATGATCAGGACAACGCCGATGGGACCGAGCTCGAGACCTATCACCACCGACTTAACGAAAGTCGTTCCACCCAGCAGGTTGTAAACGCCGATCAACGCCGTGGCACCGAAGGTTAGCCACAAGAGCATGCCGCAGGTGTTCATCGTCTGCAGCGCCGATTCGCGCACTGCCCGCCAGTTCAACTCCCTGCGCATTAGGGCGGCGATCAACGTACCGACGACTCCCATGCCAGCTGCTTCACTCACGGAAGCGATGCCGCCATAGATGCTGCCAAGCACCCACGCTGCTACCGACAACGGCAGGAATAGATTCTTGAACAAGGCGAGCTTCTGCAGAAACGGCATCTGACGTTCTTCGAGAGGGGCAGGAGGACCGAGTGCGGGATTGATGCAGCAGCGTACCAGGATGTAGGTGAGATAGAGGGCTGCTAGCAGAAAGCCCGGTACGATGGTAGCGATAAAGAGATCGCCGATGGGGACGTTAGCGGTCAGGCCGTAGATGATGAGCACGATGCTTGGCGGGATCATGGTGCCCAGCGAACCGCCGGCACAGATCGTGCCCACCGCCAGGTTCTTGTTGTACCCAAGACGCAGCATCTGGGGCAGGGCGATCATGCCGAGCAGAACGATCTCGCCGCCAATGATACCGGTCATCGCCGCCATGATCATTGCGACAATCAGCGTCTGTAGCGCCAAACCGCCGCGCAAACCGCCGCCCCAAACGTGCATAGCACGGTAGAGATCGCGCGCCACGCCGGTGCGCTCCATCAGCGATGCCATCATGATGAACATAGGCACGGCCACCAGAACGTATTCGCTCATGAAGCTGTATATACGGCTGCCGATCAAACCCAGCACGGCTGGTCCGAACTTCCACATGCCAACCGTTACGGCGACGGAGCCAGTGACGAAAGCCAGCGGTAGACCCATCACCAGCAGGATCGCAATGGCGAGAACGATTACGAGAGTGAGAAGACCAATATCCATCAGAAGCGCAAACCCGTCCTAAACTTTGCGACGCAGCTCGCGAACGAGATGCACCAAACCCTGAAGGATCATGAGCGTGACTCCGACGACGAGTAGCGATTTGAGGGTGACGGGGATGGGCAGGTCGGAGGCGGTGCCGGTGCGCTCCATCACCTTGATTGACTTTCCGGCCTGCACGGCGGCGCCGTACGCTAGGGCGGTTAGGAAGTAGAGGGCGACGATCGCATTGACGACGTTGAGCCAATGACGGGCTCTCGGAGATACTGAGTCGATGACCAGACTGATGCGAATGTGATCGCGCCGCTGCAAGGTGTAGGAGCCTGCGATGATGAAGCATGCGGCGGTCATAAAGATGCTGACCTCGTGGACCCAGGTGGTGGGAGCGTTGAAGAAATAACGCGACACCACCTCGTAGAAGGTCAGTGCAACAGCGACCAGGAAGACACAACTTGTCTTCTCGCCCAAGGTGCGGGTGATAACGTCAATCCAGCCGCTCTGCTCGAGAGCCGATTTGGGCTCGTTTGTGGAGGTCATCGCCGCAGTTAATGCTGCCGAGAAGCTTCAACGCTCAACCGAGAAGACCCAGCTTTTTCAGGAAGGCCATATGGGAATCGTAGATGCGCTGGGCCATGTCGCTGCGAGTGGCAAAGTCCTTGAGGACATCGGCAGCGATGGCACGGAAGCGACGGCGCTCTTCCTTCGACCAGCTGACAAACTCGACGCCCTCTTCTTTGGCTTTGACAGCCGCGGCGCCATCGTCCAGCTCCATCTGTTGAATCATGTTGCGTGCAAAGTCGCGCACCGCCACCTCAACGATCGCCTTTAAATCGTCGGGTAACTCATTCCAGCGATCGAGATTGACCGCGACATCCGCCATCGGCAAAGAGTGGAACCCCGGGTAGATCTGGTAGGGTGCAATCTTGTGGTAGCCCAGGTCGACGTTCATTCCGAGGGTGCCCCAGTCGGTGGCGTCGATAACCCCGCGGTCTAGTGAGGTATACACTTCGCTGCCGGGAATGTTAACCGGAGCGGCACCAATCCTGTTAAAGATCTCCTGATTGAGGCCCTCCGGAATGCGGATTTTGACTCCTTTGAGATCATCCACTGAGCGCAGGGGTTTCTTCGAGGGGATCGACTCCATGCCATGCCACACGGCGCCGATGTAAAAAACGTTGAAGCGGCCGTAGAGTTCGCGCGCCAGTTCCCTGCCGCCGCCTAACTCGAACCACATCTGCATCTGGTAGGCAGTCTCATACGCCCCGGGGAACTCCGATAGCATGGCGAAACCTGGATCCTTGCCGGCGAAGTACCCCGCGCCGCTCTGCTGCCCATCGAGGATGCCCGAGCCGACCGCGTCCAAGGTTTCATTGTAGGCCACCATGGTACCCACCGGGAATGCTGTGATCGTCAGCCGTCCATCGCTCAACCGTGCCACGTCGGAGCAGAACACCTCAAAAACCCGGTGGTTTATGGACCCTGCCTGCCACAGAGACTGCATCGTCCATCGATACTTCTCAGCCTCCGCGTGCGGTGGGTTCACAAGCGCCAGAATGGCGACAATTCCAAGTCCGAGGTGCAATATTCGGAATATTCTCGACCTGACATTATTCATCTGCGTTACCTCGTAATTTCGCGAAGTGGTGCACGTTCCTGCGAGTGGCCATGAAAGATACCAAGATAATCAACCCACTGCTGAGCCCAAGTACGGGTTAGCAGATGCAACCGTTACACCTCTTTCAATGATCGAGCCACGAATGCGGCGACAACCGCCACAACAACGATGAGCGAACCGTTGATAGCCAGCGCCCAGTGCACTCCGATCGTGTCGCTCAACAAGCCCAGTTCTAAGTGGCCAACCCAACCGAGGCCGACAGCTTGCGTCCAGCCTCCCAACGCCCGTCCTCGCAACGCGTCGGGGACATTTGTTTGCAATAGTCCCCACTGCAACGCATCGAACATGGCGGCCATTATGCCGACGACAGTGATCACCACCATCGAAAAGACAAACAGATCGGACAGGCCAAGTAGCAACACGCTGGCGCCGTAGAGTGCGGCGACGCCGATCACCATCAGACCCTTGCGGTTGTATTCGCTGAAACGGGCCAGAAATAAGGCCCCAAGAAAGGCACCGAAGCCGGCCATGGCGGTAAGGGTGCCGAGTTCGGACTCGTCGAGCCCGAGCCGATCGTTGGCGAGCACAGGCAAGACGGAAGCATGCGAGAAACACATTACCTCGACGAGCAACGTCATGATGAGCAATGCCCTCACCTTCGGCAGGCTCACCATGATGCGCAATCCTTCGATGGCGTCCCCGAGTACTGACGTCGGGGTGATCGTGTCTTGATGGGAAGAACTGCGGACAATGCGCAGCCGCAATACTATCAACGCGGCAATTCCATGAAGGACGGCGGTCATTGCGAAGGTGATGGCTGGGCCGTGGATCTCGATCAAGAAGCCACCGGCAAGGGCGCCCATGGCGCTGATCGCTCGCAATCCAACGGAGCAGACCGCGATGCCGTTCATAGCGTCCCGACGGCCCACCACGTCAGGGATCAACGCCTGGGATGCAGGTATTTCGAAGCTGTTCATCGCACCGGCAACTGCCAGAAGTAGGAAGACGGGCCACACTGAATCGATGCCGTCAATGGCCACGAAAGCCAAAGCAAGGGTTGTCGTGGCCTTCGCCACGGCGGAAGCGGCCAAGACGTAGCGGCGGTCGATACGGTCTGTGATAGCCCCGCCGAACGGGGCAACCAGTAATCCTGGCGCCGAAGCCATGGTGAAGGATACCGCAGTTAGAAATGCCGAACGGGTCTGGTCGAACACGAACCAACCGACGGTCAGACGGGTTATCCAGTTGGCAAATCCGTTGATGACAATGCCCGACCAGAGCCGTCGATAAACGGGGTTACGGAAAGTCCGCAACGAATGCGGCAGGCGCGATTCGACCTCACTTTTCTGATTAATGTCCACGGGATTACACTGTGTCTAAAGTTACTGCCACATCAGATCTGGGAATCGATAGTCTCTTGTGCGTTGGCCACACGGTCAATCCTTACTTAGGCTTTGCATATGGCCAACGATCTGATGAATCGCTATCCCGCCATCGCCGATCTGAGACGGAGGGCTCGAAGGCGGATTCCGTTCTTCGCCTGGGAATACCTCGACAGCGGCACCGGTGCCGACGAATGTGTGCGACGCAACCGGAAAGCGCTGGAAGCGGTCACTCTGGTGCCACAGTTCATGAAAGGAATTTTCGAGCCGGACATCACTACCAAGCTGTTTGGGATTCAGTATGGGACTCCCTTTGGCGTTTCGCCGGTGGGTTTGACCGGGTTGATTTGGCCTCGGTCGGAGCAGATCCTCGCCCAGGCCGCGGCTAGGTTTCGGTTCCCCTATACCCTCAGTACCGCTGCCACAGAGGCACCGGAGACCATTGGTCCTCTTGCCAACGGTATGGGTTGGTTCCAGCTCTACCCACCTCGCAGACCAGAAATTCGTCGCGATCTGCTCGCTCGTGCCCGCGATACCGGATTGACCACCCTTATGGTCACCGCCGATGTTCCCACCGTCAGCCGTCGCGAGCGACCGACGCGGGTAGGAGTCACCGTTCCGCCAAAAGTCACTCCGATGATGATCTATCGCTGTGCCGTGCGTCCCGCCTGGTCCCTGGCGACCTTGTGGGCGGGACCGCCGCGTTTCCACGGTTTGGAGAAGTACCTGGATGGACGGGACATGCAGGACATACTCAACTTCATCGGCTACGAGCTTGGCGGCTCGCTTGATTGGACCTACCTGGAGGAGGTGCGGGAGGAATGGGACGGCCCGCTGGTGATCAAGGGTTTGCTAGGCATCGCTCAAGCGGAACGGGCGGTCGACTTAGGATACGATGGGATCATGGTTTCCAATCACGGCGGCCGGCAATTCGACGGCGCCCCTGCGGCGATCTCAGTACTTTCAGAGATTGCTCGGGCCGTTGGGAAGCGTGCGACGATCCTCTACGACAGTGGAGTAGAAAGTGGCCTCGATATCGTCCGGGCGTTGAGCCTAGGTGCGGACTTCGTAATGATGGGACGTGCCTTCATGTTTGGCGTTGCGGCACTGGGACGACGTGGTGGCGAGCATGCGGCACAAATCTTGATTGATGACCTGAAGAACAACATGACCCAGCTCGGGTGCGCGAACGTTGGGGAACTGCGCCAGTTGGCGGTACGCATCCAAGACTCGTCGGATCCGAGAGGGTCTACTGGAAGCTAGAACCCAAGGTTATTGAGATAGGCACGTACGCTGCTAGTGCGCCGTGCTTCCTCCGTTGGGTCGTCGGGGCGATCGTCTGAGGGGCAGCTGGTTACCCATCCGGCGAAGTGATTGGCTTTAAGGGATTCGAGTATCGCGCGGAAGTTCTGACTTTGTGCTGACCCCACGTCTACCCAAGTGGGATGGAACAATCCCAGTTCATCGCGGGTGCATCGGGCGTAGTCCTGCAGGTGCACGTAATGCAGCCGAGCGCGGAAATCGCAGATCGTTTCCAGCGGATCGCAACCCCAGAGCTGCGCATGTGAGAAGTCGATGCACAGTCTGGTCTTGTTTAAGAGACTGACAAATAGCTTCCAGTGCTCGGCGGAATCTACCAGCAGATTCGTGTGGTTGTGATAGGTGACAACCAAGCCGAGCTGAGCAGCGTGTTCCGCCCAAGTCTCGGTTTGCTCCGCGGCACGTAGGATGTCGACGTCAGTGACAGTCTTTCCCTTCGGCTTCTCGTCGTTCATCACCATGAAGCTGTCTACGTTCATTTCGGCGGCGAACTCCATGCGGCGCTTGTTTTCTTCCACGTTCTGCCATGTTGTATTTTCCGGTGATCCTGAAGCTGCGTACACCACCATCGGCATACCGGCATTGTCACATAAGCGACGCACTCTGCTCGGAGGTCCCAGCCAGTCCAGTGGGAGGCGGCATTCCCAGCCGTCCCAGCCGGCGTCTCTCAATGCCGAAAGGGCGGATTCCAAGTCTGGATTCTGCCACCCCAGCGTGCAGTAACTCATTTTCAGTGACACGATGACCTCGTAGGTTTAGGTCACTAACGTTGCGCCCACGGTTGTGGAATGTTGAAGGATAGACAAGACGTCGGGCGGCTTGACTGGAGCTGTGGTTAAGGTCTTTATGTACCGAGTCTACCGCAAGCGATCAGCACGCGGCGTCGCATTGACCGAAATGCCAACACCGACCACTCCCGAGCATATAACGCTACATAGATTCGCCGATGACGGCACGATCCCCAACAGTGAGTTACCGTTGCTTGCCTATCGAACTGTTTTGGCAGGAGAAGCAGATCTGGCGAGCGCGTTTGAAGAGTTGTTTGCTGCCAACAGCTGGTGTGGTTCGTGGCGCAACGGCATCTATTCCTTCTGTCATTATCACAGCAACGCTCACGAGGTCTTGGGCATTGCCAGGGGGCGTGTCCGCGTGGAGTTCGGCGGTCCCGGTGGTGAGGAGTTCGAAGTCGTTGCAGGCGACGCAGTCGTCATCCCGGCCGGAGTCAGCCATAACAACCTTGGTGACAGCGGCGAGCTGTTGGTAATCGGTGCTTACCCCTTCGGAGACTCGCCGGATCTCTGCCGAGACTCGGGAGCGGATCGTGTAGGTGCTTTACCTGAACTGGAATGCTTAGCACTGCCAGCGACCGATCCGATCTACGGGGAAAACGGTCCTTTGATATGGGTTTGGAGGCCGTAAATTCCAGTCACGGTCGCTCGCGTTGCACTGACGGCAATCGCGCTAACCTCCCGAATCCAGTCTCAAGAGAGATCGTGAAATCGGATTCCCTGCGAATAAGCTCAACTTGGGTTTATGACAAAAGATAGTTCACTGAATACTCTGTTCATCGAAATTGATTCACGGAGGTGTCATAGATGAAAGTCCTCGTTACCCCGATTCCAGGAGGAGTTGGGCCCGGTGAGTCCCACGATTTCGTCCTCAGAGACCTGGAGGTGACCTTCCCAAAAGTCGACTTTGTCTGGTGCGAGACCGAAGAAGAGAAGATGGCTGCTGCACCGAAGGCCGACGTCTACTGCGGTTGGCCGAGTCGCGAGGTCTACCTGGCGGCCACCAATCTCAAGTGGATTCACTGTCCAGGTACAGGCATCGACAAAATCCTTACCATACCGGAACTGGTCGAAAGCGATATCCCGATCACGAACGCCCGAGACCCCCACGTAAGCCCTATGGCTACCCACGTGTTCGGCTTCATCATAACGCTCGGGCAGAAGTTCCACGAGATGATCGACCAGCAGAAGCGAAGGGAGTGGCGAACCTTTGATTATGCTTGGCGCCAGATCGATCTCGAAGGCCAGAAGCTGGGAATCCTCGCGTTTGGCAACATCGGTCAAAGAGTGGCCAAGCGTGCCCAGGGCTTCGACATGGAGGTCTACGCCGTCGACAAGTTCCCGCAGTCCTCGCCTTACGCGAAAGAGGTCTGGGGGCTTGATCGGGTAGACGAGCTTCTGGCGATGTCAGACTGGTTCGTGGTCACGGCTCCGAATACCCCAGAGACCCGGAACATGATCGATCGACGACGTATCGGTCTTATGAAGCCGACCGCTCATCTGATCGTGATATCCCGTGGTGGCATCGTCGACGAGCAAGCGTTGGCCGAGGCGGTTCGCTCCAGAAAACTGGCGGGAGCGGGACTCGACGCCACCGAAACCGAGCCTCCTGCACCCGAAAGTCCATTGTGGGACACCCCCAATATCGTCCTGACGCCGCACGCATCGGCTTACACGCCGAGCCTCTTTATAGGAAGGCGGGAGGTCTTCAAGGAGAATCTGCGACGTTATCTCGCTGGCGAGCCGTTTCTCTACGTCTGCGACAAGCAGACCGGATACTGAGCCTACGAACTATTCGAATTTAAGGGTTCTTCCCGCAACAATATCTGCTGCAGAGGGCCAGCCGTACCTCAGGGGTCTTACCTTCATCGTTCCGAGCGGCACCCCCGCTGAGCGATACAAGAGGATAGACCACTGCCCTAGGGGTACTGTTTAAGGTGTGGAGGATATGCTGAAGAGGGGCTACGCCGATGGCGAGAGTTTGGGAAGGTGGGCTATTCCAGGGATGAGATCCGTCCAGTGAATATCCAGACGATTTGCCTGTTCGATGGTGACCGGAGTAAGAGTGAACGTAACCCGATAAATTTTTCTCGTCATGGCTCACCTCAATCTGTGCGCGGATTGCGATGGTTACTTTCTCCCGGTGCCAACGTCTCTTGCCGCTGATCTCCGCCGTCGATTCTCCAAGAAAACGTCACCTGCTCATCGCCCCCGCAGTAGAAACGGGGTATCTCGTTGGGTCGATATAGGGACAGCACGGCTTCGGGAAGCCGACTTTGCCGTTGGCTGTCCAGGAGGCAAAGGGACGGGGTAACGTTGCTCTTAATTTCTTGCGTTCCCAACAGCAGAGGACCATAACATCCCGTCACTACACCGTGTCCCCAGTTGCGACCATGTCCTGCTGCGATCGAACACACGGCACCTCCCATATCGGCATGCTCGCGGCCGCCGCGCAGGACTCTTCTGGCCATCTTCAGTTTGCGCGCCG
>CAYNZV010000001.1:79008-86335 GCA_964401715.1 uncultured Gemmatimonadaceae bacterium
GCGCGCCGGGCGTAGTTGACCTCACCTGTCAGTTGATACGCCAGCATCAGTGACGCCGAGCACGGCTCTTGAGTAGCGCTGACACTTCCGTTCGCGTCGTCCCATACGCCCCAGTACGCCATGTCCGCCCGTTTGCCCACGCCCGGCCATGAACGCTTGTGGCGTTCGGGAAACACCAATGCCAGCTCACCCGTCTCCTCCCGGGAGAAACTGTCGAGGACGGCCCGAATTGCGCTATCGAAAATCTCATCCGCAAAGGCAACGCGGTAGTAGCTGATAGCTGCTGCACCGGGATCGCAGTAGGGGTCGCGGAGTTGGTCGATCAGGGGGAAGACGAGGCGCCGGGCCGCGTCGCGAAACACTGCGTCGCCCGTCTCCTTGTATAAATCACCCAATGCGTAGATGGCACCCGAGGCTAGCAGGCATTCTAATCCCGCCAGAGGATCGCCGGTGACATGATGTTCTGCTTGCTGATTGTTTGTGGCTTGTTGATGATGCACCGGTTGGGCATCCGGTCCCCACGCTACCGGCAATGGCCCCTCTGGGACATCGACGATCATCCGGGCGCGCCGCGTTCCATAACCCACTGACCAGTCGAGGTACTTTTCGTCGCCCAACACGCGATGCGCTGCTAGGGCGATATGAATGAACCGAAAGTGCTCGGCGATTTCCACTACTTGATTTGGATCGCTATTCACCTCTTCGCTGCCGATTTGATAGCCCCAAAAGCGGTTGCGCTCGTAGTCGAACCAGTTCGGGACCCCTTCGACCCAGTTGCCGATGTGGTGTGCCGCATCTTCCAACAACGCTTGTGCCTTGTGGTCGTCCGGAAAGAGTCCGAGGTAGCGTGGCAGAAATAAGAGAAATGGCTCCGTTCCGTGATGGGCTTCGGCGCGAGGTTCGTACCCGTGTTTACATTCCCTTTCTACCCATCCGGCAAGCATGTCGCGCAGGTACTCAAAGTGATACTTGACAGTTTCGCTACCCGTGACCAGGTAGTGAGGAACCCAGGCCAGGGCGTAGTTCGCTTCGTCTTCGCCGCCGCCGTTGCGGCCGGACGGGTCCATGCTCACACTTTGTGCGAGCCAGTGGTCCATCTCCTCGCGCAGAGCGCGGTAATGCTGATAAGTCTCGATCAGCGCCCCAGACGACGCCTCGCTATTCATGGCTGAGAGCTAGGCACGTTGGCGATGAGCCTGACACCGACATCGGCAAAGTTCAGAATGGAATTCATAGCTGTCCTTCAGGGTGTGATATTTATGCCGCATCAACCGAATTATCGCTAGCCGAGTCAAGTCCGTCAGGCCAGCTTCATTTTGTCCCATTCGATTTAACTGTGTAAAAAAGTCGGATGAAATTCATCCCCGAGTTCTCGTTCAGGCAATGAGTATGAGTCTTTGTGGGGGGGCGGACCGTCTGACGCACGGTAAAATTTAAATCGAATGTGATCCAACTACCGACCAGATCCGCTAAGCTTGTAACCACGTAAGTGACTTCGGCCCGAAGTGAATGAAAGCGTGCGATCTGTTCGCGAGGCCAGGCTGGAAAGAGTCGGATTACCTCTCCGTAACTCTGCAGTAGTAGCTCGGTAATGCCGAAGGGCATAGTGAAATCTTGCTCCTGTAGCTGTTGCGTAATCTTTGAGATCGCCGGCATTGATAACCCGATCTACCAATCCGTCCGGTCGGCAAGGGCACCGAGGTTGGTGTCATCGAGCGCGGCCGGAAGATTATATTTCTGTGCCCGTTGGATAATTTTCATGGCAACAAAGGGACACTACTTCATTGTTCATGGACAGACCTCCTTCGCTGCTCACCAAATTTCGGGACGCTTTATCTGAACCAACATTATTACTCAAGATCGACATTCCAAGTCCCTCCGAAAAGCTCGTGGCAAGAAGGCCTAGAACTGTTTGACAATGCTTGCGCATCCCGGTTAGAATTCTCCTTGTGAAATGAAGAATATCGACGGAAAACGTTTGCGACAGCTATTAGGTAGATTCTCCGATCTGCGGATCGCCGTAGTGGGTGACTTTTTTCTGGATTCGCACTTCGACTGCGATCCAACGCTGGACGAGCGTTCGCTCGAAACGGGGAAGACCTGCTATCAGGTGGTAAGAACTCGCCGCCAGCCTGGCGCCGCCGGACTGGTGGCAGCCAATCTGAGGGCTCTTGGGGTCGGATCGGTAGAAGCTGTCGGGTTCTGCGGCGACGATGGCGAGGGTTACGAATTGCGGCGGGCCATGAGAGACATCGGTCTGGATCTGACCGGTTTTTTTACTTGCGAGGATCGCTGTACGCCTACTTATGGCAAGCGCTTTTATCTAGATCCCAAAGGCGAGCTGAAAACGGTTGGGCAGGAGTTGGAGCGCGTTGATATCAAGAACCGCCGCACAACTCCCGTTTCCTTACAAGAACAACTCATCGACTATCTCCGCCAATGTTGTTCTTCGTGGGACGGTCTTATCATGCTCGAGCAGGTGAAGGAGGCAAACCGAGGTGTGTTGACCAGTCGAGTGCGCAAGGCGTTGATCGAGCTCACCCGCCGGAACAACAAATTGGTGACTCTGGCGGATTCACGGGAGCGCATCGGATTGTTCAAGCACGTGATGATCAAACCGAACGAGTACGAAGCGGCGCGAGCTCTCGGTTTGAATGCCAAACGGATCTCCGTCGCCGCCTCGCGGACGAACGCCGCTCAGCTCAGTCGTCGCACCAAGCGACCGGTGTTCCTGACAATGGGCGCGCGCGGCATTCTGATTGCAAATGGGGATTCATTGGAGCACATTCGGGCTTGCAAGGTGGAGGGACCTATCGACAGCGTCGGGGCTGGTGACGCGGTATCGGCTGTGTTGGCAGCCAGTCTGGCGTCTGGCTCCAGTCTGCTGGAGGCGGCAACCATTGCAACCGTTGCTGCGGCGATTACGGTTCGCCAAATTGGTACCACCGGAACGGCGACCCAAGCACAGATTTTCTCGTACTTCCCAATCTGATTACGGGACTCATCAGCAAGCGATGGCCAGAATCGGATCAGGAGCTTCCCAAGCCACCGTCCAGCTGACGCCGCGATTTGCGCTGGTGTAGAGACGGCGCTCGATAACAGCCCAAGCTTTGCCGTCGATCGAAAACCCTAGGTGAAAGGTGTCGATATTGTGCTTCGTTGCAACGGGGAATCCGTCGGTAACATGGGTCCAGCTGTTTCCCCCGCTGTCCGATCGATAGAGTTGTCCACTAACGTCGTTGTGCGGGCCCTTGCTGAATGAGGCCAGCAAACAATCGGGATCGTCCGGATGCACGGCGATGGCGCGGCCATACCGAATTGGCAGTCCGTCGGCAGAATGTTTCCAGCTCTGGCCCCTATCGACGCTAACGAAGACAGCGTCGGCGGTGTTTACGTAGACTCTTTCTGGGGCGGCGTTACAGGTGGCGACTTGGTGCACGTCCTCATGTAGGTCCGGCACCACCGGTTCCCACGAGTTTCCCCTATCCGATGAATGCATGACGCTGCCAACGTGGATATCGGCGTAGACATGGTTATCGGCGTGGGCGATGCTGCGGACCGCCGGCGGGCCACCCCAAGGCGTGTACCAGTCGCTACGGCACGCAAGACTTCCAAAAGTGTCGATGGATTTCGCTGTCCCACCTTGTAACAAATGGAAGAGGTTCGCGGATGCAGTTCCGATAAGGAGTTCGACTGGGTCCTCGCGAAGTACATCCATACAGGTGATCGTTTTATCGATTCCAGTTTGGACACACTGCGAGGCACCGTTGGTGATTATGTCGATGGTGCCGTTGTCATACGCTACCGCAGCCGCCAAAAAGCCTTTGCACGCACAACGGGATCTGACGTTTTCCTGAAACACCTCGGGTTGAAGGGGTTCAGTGGTATCGTCCGTCAGGTAAACTGAGTTTTCTGCCAGTATCAGCATGTTTGTACTTCGCAGAATCTGTAGGACGGTAGCCGTGCACTAAAGGAAGACCGGATCCCGACTGGCGGTCTTTTGGTCCCTACGAGGTTACAGTTTGTTGGTCCAAGAATCAATTTGGTTACCTTCTCAACCTCACTGCTCTTGCGGTCCATGTTCGGGGACTCATCTTAACACCATTTACCCGATACGGACAGATCCTACTTTACCGCTTGTGCGTCCTCGCGCCCGCCTGCACCTAAATAAACAGGATGAAAAAAATATGGTAGCGTACACTGCTCAGGAAATACGCGATCGCCTCTCCATCTCGACCTTTGTGTTTTGGGGTCATCGACCCATCGACAAAGGGGTGTTTGACGAGCTCGCTCGCCACGGTATCCAGCGTATCGAACTGCTTGAAAGCCCGGAGCAGTTCGATATGGCCGATGCCAGCTCGATGAAGCTGGTAGGTGAAGCTTGCCGTAACAGCGGGATACAGGTGGTGGCGTTCCACTGTTTCAAAACCGACTTCAACGACATAGACGATGAAGTTTCTCGTAAGGGCCGGAGCGAACGATGCCGACGACAGATTGACAATATGCTCGAAATGGAGGGAACGCTGTGGGGGTGTCACGCCAAGGAAACCAACTCCTTCGTCAGAAAGTCGTACGAAGAGTTGGCGCGGCATGTCGAAGGGACTGATGCAGCACTTACTGTTGAGAACACGACTACGGGACCGAATATCGAAGACCGCATCGAGTTTCTCGATGCCATGGACCATCCCCAAGTCGGCATGATTCTGGACATCGGCCACGTGCGCAACGAGGAACGCATCAATCCGATGACACTGAAGGGTGGCCCCACGAAAGTTCTCGAAATCTGTGGCCATCGATTGCGCCACATTCATCTACATGGATTCATAGATGGTGCCGACCACCATCCGCCCTTGGTAGAGGGAGACGAGATTCAGTGGGCGGAGTTGTTCAATATGCTCCGCAAGGTGGAATATCGCGGCGCCATTAATTTCGAACCTCGTAGACGAGATGGTGCCCTCGAGTACACGGCGCGCGCACCGGAGGGAATTGCGGAGCGATTGGAAGCGGCTTAACCACCGCCCGATTGATCGTTGGACATCAGTTAACTGATGCAGTGAATCCCTGTTAGAAGGCGGTGTAACCTACACCTTGTCCGGCGCTCCGACCCCTTCGACGCTAGTGTAGTAGTAGTCCTCTCAACCTACTTTCGGAAGACCGGCAAACAACATCAGGTCGAGCGGGTATCGTTCCGAATCGATGCAGCGACGCCAATCGTCACGGAAGAGAAAGGTTGGCTTCTGCAGCGCGATAGCAGCGCGGAGCTCAACCATGACCCCTTCGTCGGGCGGCGTGCCGTTGACGATGGCGAGGATAGGCCTGCCTCGGCTGCGTCGCTAAGATTGGCTTGTGCCACCCGATACACCCAACCCTTCCGGTTGAAATCTGCCTGGTTGTTCCATTGTGCAGAAAAACCGTACGGACTTGCTAAATAGATAGTCTTCGATTTCATCGTAGGCTACTCCAACCAGAACGAATACAATCTGGCTTGGTGCATGTAGAAGCGAATGCGTACCGGTTTCTCGAAGACTCGATCGGTTTCCGGTTGCCACTCGATCTTCTTCCGTAAGTGGTCGCCGGTCAGCGGCGGGGGTTGATTGCCGGGTACCCAAAATCCAGGAAACGGTTTCATGGTTTCCGCATCCAGAATTTCAGTGTAGATCTCACCCCAGTTGGCCTCCGCATTCACGTAAAGGTCCTTCCCCTGCATAATGAACGGCTTAGTCGTGATGGTGCCGGCCTGATCGGCGTCGAGCGACACGAACCGGTCCATGGGTAGTTTTGCGAGGCACAACGCGGTGGTGTCGTTGAACATCTCTGGATCGACGTTGAGTCGGTACAGCTCCCGGTTGTGGTTATGTTTTCGGTACAATTCGGCACTGGCTGGCATGCGGGCGCCGTTGTAATAGATCCAGATCTCTCCGTCCTCGCGTACGTGGGGTCGGCCGCAGACACTAACTTGATAGGTGTCGTAGGTAACTCCATCCCACGGCTCTATGCTCATGAACAGGGTGCGATCAGCGACCCGGCCCCAGTCATACAGATCACGCGACACCGCCAGCTCCACCTGGTTGATTCGTGTGAAATTCATCTCCGGCGGCGGCACCGCCCCGATCGGATTGAAGATGCGCGGAAAGCCGATGTAGAATCCCTGGTAGGGCATCACCGCCATGTGATACGCTTCGGCAATGTAATCCTCGTCGTCGGAGATCGGTGGGGTGAAATAGGAAGGATCCTCTACCACTTTCTTCACCCGTTGTCTCCGGTTCTCCCGATCGATCTCGTCGGTATGAAAGATGAGCTCAGGCTTGGAAAAATGGGCAAAATCCTTGCTGGTGGAGAGCCAGACCGATCGTCCCCACTTGGTGCTGTGTTTGACCATGGCGATGAACTGGCCGCTGATCTCATCGTAGGTGAAGTGGGATTCGTCGGCACTGGGGATGGGTGGTACATCCAGCATCGTCCAGTCGAAACCGTCTGGAGAGGTGGCGAGGTATCTATTGTGCGAGTTGAATAGTCCTTTGTACCGCCGATCTGGATCCAGATCGTTTTCGTCGCGAATGATGTGGTAGATGCGGGGCTTGCTGGGATCGCAGGCGATATTGTTGTCTTTGGAGCCGTTCCATTCGTATAGACCCAGCGACGGTGTCTCCCAATGCTCGCCATCCTTCGACGTCGCGTAGTAGGCATACTGGTCGTAATACCACCATTCCCAGATCTCTTTTTCCGAATTCCACTGCGGGGTACTGCGGCTCTGGATGCCGCTCTGGCCGCACGCACGGTCCGGTCTGATCAGTGGACCGCATTTTCGCGGTGGATGCACCGTCTGCTTTACGCCAACCTTCTTCTGGATGGCGTAATCGTCGAGAAAAAGTTGCCGATTCTGCTTCGGGTCTATGAGGTCGTGACTCATGAAGCTCTCCTTCGTCGAGCCGTCAGGCTGCGATATGGTAGCCCAACATTTCGCCCGTATCAATCTTGGTTATCTTCACGCGGTTGCAAGCTGCGCCTCTGACGCGGGCGTTTCGCATCACCCCCTAGAGAATCAACGGAGAAGAGGCAGATGCATTATTCGCTGAAAGAAGGAATCAGTGAGGTTCACTACAGCTTCGACGGGTCAGATCCGGTCAAACAGGTGGTGCGTCTGGGATCCAGTTTCCACCCGGTGCCCAATCGTAGCTGCGACGGTGAGTTTTTCTACCCCGAGCACGTCTATTACCTGGTTCAGGCCGGTGGTGGCATCGAAGACAGTAACGGCTTGGCCTGCCGGGACCGACTCCGATAAGGTCTACGTGGAATCAACACCGGTATGTTGGATGCACACCACGAT
>CAYNZV010000001.1:86435-188906 GCA_964401715.1 uncultured Gemmatimonadaceae bacterium
AGAGCGCCCGCATCTCGTTACACCCTCTCACACTGCGGTTTCATCGGGGTGATATGCAAGAAGGGAACTGAATTCCACGAGATGAACGCCAACGGAGTACTGGGATTGGACGAGATGCGTTACAACCTTGCGTTGGCAGCGACTGATTGAAAAGGAATCTAATACGGAATGAAAACAGCTGCTGAGGTGCGCCATCGGGTCTGCGCGCACGACCTGGTGTTCGACTTTATCCCCGAGTCCTACTTCGAAGGATTGCCGATGGGCAATGGCGAGCTGGGGGCCATGCTCTGGTTCGAAAACGATCGCTTGGTTCTCAGTTTGGACCACGCCGATATCTGGGAGCATCGTGCCGATCAGAGTCTGGAAGAAGGTATGGATTACGCCACCGCCTTGAAGCAGGCGCGGGATCGAAGCTTCGATCCTACCTGCCGACTATTCAATCCGAAACGACCGCAGGATCAGGTATGGGGGAACAACCTGCCCGTCGGCCGTGTGGAATGGAAATTGCCATCCAAACCGTTGGCGTTTGCTGCGACCCTGTGCATCTACGACGCTACCTTCACCGGGAAGATCGAGCTGGAAGATGGCGAACTGAGCTTGTCGGGATACTTGCATGCCCACGAGAATCGCGTCCTGCTCGAAATACAAGTCAGTGGCAGTTTAAATCTCGACCCGGGGCAGCCACGGGCACAATGTTTCGATGCGTCCAGCCGGCGCGTGTACGACGAGGCTTGGAATTACCCAGATCCAGAATATGGTGGACAAAGCAACGACCGTTTCGTTACCCAGGTCTACAACGGCGACGAGAAATACGCTGTTGCTTCCCGTCATCAAGCTGATGCCCACGGGCGTCTGTGCGCCGAAGTCACGGTGGTCACCGGTGCTGCCAACGACGATCTGCACCAGAAAGGGACCGCAGAGCTTGATCGCTACACCAAATGCGGTGAACCGACGCTGACGGAAGAGCATCTGGGGTGGTGGAAGGAGTTCTGGTCACGCTCCCAGCTTTCTCTTCCCGATGCTGCGTTGGAGCGCCTTTGGTATATGGAGATCTACAAGCTTGGCTGCAACGCCCGCGAGGACAAGCATGTAATCAGCTGCATGGGAATCTGGAATCCCGACTGGCGTATCCCACCCTGTTATGGGGATCTCCACCACAATCTTGAGACCGAGATGAACTACTGGCACATCTTCGGTTCTAATCATATCGAGCTGGCAAAGCCGCTATACAATCTGCTCGTGCGTGAGTTGCCGCGTTTCGAGAACAACTGCCGTACCTTCTTTGGTTGGGATGGCGCTTATCTGCCGGCCAACATGGGTAGCCATGGGGAGGGGGTTGGTTTCATGTGGTTCCCGTGGAATCTGCAGGTGGGGGTGGGCGCCTGGCTGGCGCAGCATTTCTGGTGGCATTACCTCTATTCCGGCGACGAAGAGTTTCTGCGCTTCCAGGCCTGGCCCTACATGGAAGCCGTGGGACGGTTCTGGATCCAATATCTCGAAGAGGAAGAAGACGGCAAGTTGCACGTGCCGTGGTCATATTCTCCAGAGTACGACGATCCGGTGTGCAAGGGTAAAGACTCTGCCTTCGACCTGTCATTGGTGCGCTACTTGTTCGATACCATCATAGACGCGTCGTCGCGATTGGGCTTGGCGGACAGCGAAGTCGAGCCCTATCGAAGTGCGCTCGAAAAGCTAGCGCCACTGCCGGTGGACGAAACCGGAATTCAAGTCTATGCTGGCAAACCGCTGGAGAAGAGCCACCGGCACTTCTCCCATTTGATGGCAATTCATCCCCTTGGCTTCCTCAACATCGAAGGTAGCGACGAGGACCGGGCGCTCATCGACACCAGCCTATATCACCTGCGCCAGATCGGCATGGGAAATTGGTCTGGGTGGTCGTGGGCCTGGATTGCTCTGATCGCCGGCCGTACCGGTCGCGCCAACATGGCCCATACTATGCTGCGCTTCTACACTGATCACGTGATGCTGCACAACACGCTGCAGGTTAGCGTTGATTGGAAAAAGACCGGCATCTACACCGCCGAGCACGGTCTTATCAATACCCTGGAAGCGGGAACTGGAGCCGCGGCGGCTGTAATTGAGATGCTGCTGCAAAGTTGGGGCGAGAAAATACGTGTCTTCCCGGCACTGCCCGAGGATTGGCGGCAATCCGCCTTTGACACCTTGCGTGCCGAAGGGGCGTTTCTGGTCAGCGCCGAATACGCCGACGGCGTTACCCAGTGGGTTCGCATCGGCAGCGAAGCCGGCAATCGCTGCACCATTCACAACCCGTGGCCAGATGACGTTGCAGTGGTGCGCCATCTCAATTCCGGCATTGAGAAGCGCATGGAGGGGACCGATCTGATCTTCAATACGGAAAAGGGTGGTAGTTACGAGTTGACGCCGGTAACACCGGTGCGGCGATCGATGCGGTCAACGACGCGAGGGCAGGGAAGCTTTTCGTCGCTTCCGCATTGGGATTGAGCGGCAGACCAACATGTAAGGACAGCCGCGGCCATGTGAATTGATTGGAAAGGCGAAAGTAAGTAAGAGGAAGTGATAGAACGGGTCAGTGAGCAAGTCTCGGATCCGAATCATAACAAGGACATCATGGCAAGCAAACACATTCCGTTTCTTTTCGCTTGCGGCATTTATGGCGCCGGCGACAGCGTCTACGCTGAGATTGCCTGGAATGGCAAAACATTGGCCGCTCTGCCACCTAACAAGGAATACGACTTCCGTTTCGTGCTTTGGGATGCGGATGTGTTTGCGTGCGAAGTTGGAGACTGACGGATGACGCAGTCAAAAAATAACGCTATGCACGTCGGAGTTCAGTATCTCCGTACCACCAAACACGATCTTCAGTTCCTGCGGCGACACGGGGTAACCCACATGGACGCGATCCCAGACGATTTCGAGATGGATACCCTACAACGACACCTGTATGAGGCAGCGTCAGAAGGTATCAGTCTGGAAATGATCCACATTCCGATCGCCAAAAGCATAACTCTGGCTCAAGATCCCCAAAGGGACCGCGACATAGAGGAACTGTTTCGCATTATCGAGAATGCCAGCAAGGCGGGACTACGCGGCCTCAACTACAACTTCTGTGTCGGCACCTTCGCGCGTACGGATAGCACCCCGGGAAGAGGTGGCTCTACCTATAGCACCTTCAATATCGACGACTACGACAACGATGCCTTGACCGATGCGGGTCTCGTCGATAGGGAAGAGGTGTTTGAACGATTTAGGTATTTTATCGAACGGGTCATTCCGGCGGCAGAGGAGAATAAGTTGCAGTTTGCCTGCCACTTGGATGATCCGCCGGCGCCGGTTCTGCGTGGGGTGGAGCGCTGGAACTATCCGGTGTTGGACGGCATGAAGCGCTTCGGCGAGCTCAGTGATAGTCCATACCATGGATTCAACTTCTGTTGCGGCGTGGCCTCGGAAGGCTTGGAAGACCCTGCCAACGAGCTTTGCGAAATTGTGCGCTACTTCGCCGAACGGAAGCGGATCTTCAACATCCACTTTCGCAACATTAAAGGAGGACTGCACAATTTCCAAGAAGTGTGGCCGGACGAAGGAGACGTGGACATGTTCAAAGTAGCACAGACCCTTTACGAAACCGGTTACTCCTACATGCTGATGCCGGACCACGCACCGTCACATCCAGACGACAATCCAGCCGCTGGTGGTTCGGACCGCGTGCGGCAAGCGTGGGCGTTCCAATTCGGTTACATCATCGCCTTGATTCAAGCGGTAAAGAAAACAGCGGGTGCAAACGCATGACAATGGGCGTAGCCGTCCTCGGTGCTGGTCGCATCGGAGCAGCCTATATCGACGTCGTCAAGAAAACACCCCGTGTGCAAATACTCGTTGTTGCCGAACCTCACTACGAGCAGATAGCGCCGCTTCGAGAGAAAAATCCTGACGTCGAATTCGTGAAGGATTACAGGGAAACGCTTGCCCGCGGCGATGTGCAAATCGTGATCGGTGCGCTCCCGCACGGCTTGCACAAACAGGCCGCGATAGACGCGGCCAACGCCGGCAAGCAGATCTTCATGGAAAAGCCATTGGCGAGCCGAGTGTCGGAAGCGGACGAGATGTTGGCGACAGCCAAAGCGAACGGTGTCAAGCTGATGACCGCCCACACTCAACGGTATTATCCGGCGGTCAAAGCGATGAAAGAGATCATCGTCTCCAAACGGTTGGGTGACGTGACAATGGCGTACGACACCTGGCACAAACCATTCGACCTGGCATCTCGGCCGGCCTGGATGCTTGATCGAAAAGCTGGTGGTGGCATGGGTTTGATGGACGGGACGCACCAGATTGACCGGCTCTTATGGCTGATCGGGACGGACATCGAAACCGTCAGTGCCCAGGTCGGGACATTTGCCCATTCGCAGATCAAAGCGGACGACACCGGAATGTACTTTTTGCGCTGGAGGTCGGGTGCCGTTGCAACCGTGAGTCGTATGGCATGGGTTGTTGGAGCTACCACCGCGGGTGCCGAGATCTTCTTCACCAAGGGACAAGCTCGTTTTCAGTTGATGCCGAAGATTGGTTTGTGGGTTGCCGAAACACCCGATGGCTCGTGGAGAGAGGAGGCGGTGGAGACCACCGACAGTATAGCGGATGAGTTTGCCGATTTCGTGGCAGCAATCGAGCGCGGTGATCACGACACGCCGATTCCTCAGGAACATGGGCGTCTGGTGATACAGTTGCTGGAAGCGACAGAGGAGTCGGCGCGCACGGGTCGAGAGGTTGTGTTCGGCTAAGGTGGAAGGACATTCCGCAAGGACTATCAAGTGTTTACTGCAGGAGCATATGTGTAAGTATCTCGGAGCCGCAATTCAGAAGCGACCAGTTTCAGTGAGTAAAATCGCATAACCAAGTTGTGGAGCGCGAACTGCTGAATCGGTGACGCCTAAATGTTTTTTCCCGATTCAACCGCGATTTGATCGTGCGGCGAAGATCGAACTGTATGTAACTAAGCTACACCATATTATCGAAGGAACGCGTGCCTGATGTCGGTTTTATCCACTTGACCACAAACGTTCAACCATAGGAGGTAAATCGTGGCAATTGATAAACTGATAGGTAAAGTCGCAATTGTCACTGGTGGTGCATCCGGCATTGGCGGCGAGATCGCCCGCACGCTGGCAGCCGACGAAGCCCAGGTGCTCATCGTCGACATCGACAAGTCAAAGGCAGCGGCCAATGCCGAGCTCATTGAGGCGGCTGGCGGGAAAGCGGTATCGATGACGGGTGATGTGGCGCGGGAAGAAGTGGCTAAGGAAATGGTCGAGCGAGCTGTCGCGGAATTCGGCCGGCTCGATATCCTGGTGCAGAACGCCTTTGGCGTTGTCGGTTTCAACGTTTCAGGCAGCGCTGTCGAAGTCGAGCTCGACAACTGGCGGCGTGGTATGGATCTGCTCGTTGGCGCTCATTACCTTGGCGCCAAATACGCTGTGCCGGCCATGGAGGCGTCGGGGCCTCCGGAGGGTTTTGAGCCCGAATCCTGGGAGGGCCGGGGACTGCGGCGCGGCGCGGCGCCTCCGAGTGAGGTGGGACGAATCGTCAATATCTCGTCCGTCCATAGCCTGCTCCAAGCCGCGGGATGGATGATCTACGAGACGGGCAAGGCTGCCGTCAACGGGCTGACCAAGCAGACGGCCATCGATTTCGGCCCCCTCGGAATCACCGTCAATGCCATCGCACCGGGGCATATAATGACCGACAACCTGGAGCAGCTGTGGGCCGACGTGGGTAACGACGCGGGTTTTCATCTGAACGAGCTGCAGTACCCAGTGCGCCGTACAGGCACGCCAGCTGATATTGCCAATGCGGTCTCTTTCCTGTGTTCCCCCCAAGCCTCGTTCATCACCGGTGTTGTTCTGCCGGTTGACGGTGGTCTTAGCATTCAACTTCAGGAAAACATCGTTCTCGAACTCAAGGATTACATCCAGAGGAACCCGGAATTGAAGACGTTTTTTGACTCGCCGAATTTTGCCCAAGAAGCCAGAGAATGATCAGCCCAAATACGCAAACAAAGGAGGAAACCCACAGATGTGCAGCATGACTGACAAATTCTTCGGTCTCCTAATTGTGCTAGTAGTCCCAGCCACGATAGCTGGACTGAAATAACCCAATCCTCGGAAAAATTGGGGACGATTCACTAGAAGACATCTCCATTGACGAATGGTGAAGACCGGGTCAAGAATATCAAAATATTCACGGGGAAAGCGGATATTTATTAACCTATTTTCTCGGATGCGAACCCTACTCCTGCAATAAGAAACAGGGCAGGTTGTTGCGCAGTACACAGGATAATTTGATGATAATCAAATCGAAAACGAAGTGATCAAGCGTGAGGAAGGAAAATTGAATCAAGAGTCAATGAAATATTTCTACCAAGCGTATGCAGTCAAACGCAGTGCGTAATCGCTCATGATAACTTCGTTTGGACATGACGGAGGCCTTGAGCCGTTCGCGGAAAAGCAAACTATCAGGAAGCGAATACGGTGAACACCATGAACATCGGCATGTATCCCTTTGACGTTTGTCCTCAGAACCCGCCAAACGACGGCATACTCTTCGTTGATCACGCAAAGACGGGGCGTAGCGGACATTTGGGACATGCTCTTGTCGAACATGCACCAGGGAAGATACTGGCATTTTACCCGAACTGTTCAGATGTAAGCGATGGCCATAACGGAGACGGGTGGATGGAATACAAACGTTCCGAGGACGGCGGTCGAACTTGGAGCGAACCAGCTTTGCTTGCTTACTCCAAGCGAGTGTACGATGCCGGTGCGGGCCGCTCCGTGATGTGCGAAAAGGCAGTGTGTACAAATGCTGGCGACATTCTTCTGTTTTGCTTGGAGTGCGCAAACATCGCGAAGGAGAACTTTTGTTGGCAGCCACTGTCGGTACCGACCGTTCTGCGCAGCTCGAACGGCGGCAGCACCTGGGAAGACGCGAAACCAATGGGCGACGAGCCCGGGCGCATCTGGGATGTCCTGTATCACCAAGACATCATCTATGTGCTCGAGCTATTCAACGACAGCAGCATAGCCTGGTACGGGAATCTTACTGAGCACCATTATTCGCTCTACGTCAGCGAGGACCATGGATGTACTTTCACCCGTCGTAGCGTGCTGCCGTTCGAGATTATCCAACGTGGATATGGTGCACTGGCGTTTCTGCCTGACACCGGACTGATCGTCTATGTCTATAACCAGACCGATGAGAAGAATCTCGACTATGTGATCAGCCGTGATGCCGGACAGACTTGGGACAGGCCGAAAACCACGTTTTTTGCCAAACGGATCCGCAATCCACAGATGGCCACGTTCAAGGACGGCTTTGTGATGCACGGGCGTAGTGGCAACAAGGGCGAAGATGAAGCTCAGGGGCACTTAGTTCTCTACACTTCGAGCGACGGCATCCAATGGGATGAGGGGCGGTACCTGCAGATGCGGACGGCCGGCGCCGGAGCGTACTCAAACAACGTGCTTGTCCACGATCCAGACGGGCGGGGGCCAGAGCGACTACTGATTCAAGCATCTCATGCATACGAGAAACACAACACCAATATTTTTCACTGGTGGTTAACGTGAAGTGCAGCAATCGCCAATACGGGCATGCACCTCGACGACTGATCGCCCCCGCTGGTTTCCGACGTTAGTGTGTTGCGAAGAAACCGTGCAGACAAAGGTGCCAGTCATTATCGATACCGATATCGGCGGAGATATTGTGATGATGGTTATTGCGACGTCTTTGAACCACGTGCCATATCTCTTCATCACCATTCTCAAGAGAAGGTCAGCGATTTTGCAGCTGAGATCTTGGAGGAGTTTCTAATCTTCAACGAATCGGAAGGACGCTGCGGATACGTATTCTAGGTGATGAAGAATCGCTGTCTTGGTTTGCATCCAGCGTGGGATGGATTTCGGCACAACCGCGAAGCGACGCTTGGAAGCGCCTATTATCTCAACTAAAAGAAAGATGAAGACTGATGGCTAATGCGCGTTGGGTCTCCGTTCATGGCGGTCACACGGCGGAGTTTGGCGACGGAAGGGATACTCTGCCTGAGGTTGTACGCGAGTACGTGCGAAAGGGATTCGCATGGGTGGGAATCACCGAGCACATTCCGCCAGTCTCGGATGAGTTCCTGTTCGAGGACGATCGAGAGGCTGGAGAGACCGCGGAGACTCGTGGGGCATGTTTCAACGAGTACTTCTCAACTGCCCGCATGCTGCAGGCCGAACACGAAGGGGAACTGGTTTTTTTTGTCGGTTTCGAAACCGAGTGCTGCACGGGATACGTTGAGCACGTCAAGGAACTCCGAAGTCGGCTCAAGCCTGATTACATCGTGGGCTCAGTACACCATGTTCGCGATATGGTGATCGACGGAAGGGCCGAGTCATATTCTGCGGCTGCGACCAAGATGGGTGGGATTCAGGCGCTATATTGCGAGTACTTTGACCAGCAATTTGAGATGATGGAGTTGCTAAATCCTGAAGTAGTTGGGCACTTTGATCTGATTCGAATGCACGACGAGAACTATCGAGAGCGGCTTGAAATCCCGGATATCAAGAATCGAATCAGGAGGAACCTCGAGCGTGCAAAAGATATTGGGGCCATTCTCGATTTCAATCTTGCGGCTCTAGACAAGGGCGCGTCCGAGCCGTATGTCTCGCGATCGATCCTGGAAACGGCCTTGGATATCGGTGTGCCATGTGTCCCAGGCGATGATTCTCACGGAGTTATCACTGTGGGCCGCCACATGGAGACTGGAATCGGGTTGCTCGAAAAGATGGGATTCGAGACCGATTGGCCGATGCCGCGGGGTTGCGGTTGATGGTGACCCTAAGACATAGCCAGTAGTGGCAGCTTGCAAACAAGATTCGAAAAACGCCAACTAAACTTTTGAAGCGATGGCCTGGAGCACACGTCTTGAGTTTACGCTATAGGTGGCAATATGCTACTAGTCGGTAAGGTGCTCGCAGTCTTAGCGTCTGATTAATGTGAATATGTCTGCGAGATGATCCAGACCAGATGACGGTAAGCGTTGTCATTCCAGATTCAGGAGTGCTTTACGACGTCGATTGATCATGCAGGAGCTGATGTCGCAACAAGGTGGAATTGATGAACGGAACATCACCGTGGATTAAGCCTACTGAATATGGATGCTGATCAGTTACATCAGGACGCAGTAATTTTCGATGGATTAATTGTCTCCAAATGGGGAGAGCAAGTGTTCGAGGATATGCATAGCGGTGGACTTACAGCGGCGAATTGCACTTGCTCCATTTGGGAAAATTTTCGCAGTTCGATGAACAACATCGCGCAGTTCAAGCGCTGGTTGGATGAATATGACCATCTTCTCATGCAGGTCCACACAGTGGACGACATCCGGCGCGCCAAAGTCTCAGGCAAGGTTGGGATCTGTCTTGGTTGGCAGAATACCAGCGGAATCGAGGATCGGCTCGACTACCTTGAACTGTTTCGCGACTTGGGTGTGGGCATCGTTCAAATGACCTACAACACCCAGAATCTGGCGGGATCTGGCTGTTACGAATCGGATGATGGAGGTCTGTCCGATTTTGGCAAGGAGGTCGTTGGTGAGATGAACCGCTTAGGTATCCTGTGTGATCTTTCGCATGTTGGGCCAAACACAAGTTGCGACGTGATCAAATACTCTAAGAAACCGGTGGCATATTCACATGTTTTGCCAGCGGCCCTCAAAGGTCATCCGCGCAATAAGTCGGACGACCAGCTAAAGTTTATTATTGATCACGGTGGATTCGTCGGTGTAACCATGTTCGCGCCCTTCCTGAGTCGTGGTGGCGATTCGACCATCGCCAATTATGTTGAAGCGATAGAGCACGTTGTCGATCTGGTGGGCGAGGATCATGTCGGTATAGGAACGGATTTTACACAGGGGTATGGCTTGGACTTTTTCGACTGGATTACCCGTGACAAGGGTACTGGCCGCAAGCTCGTGGATGTAGGCGAGGTATTCAGTCCGAAAGGATTGGAGTCCTTACGCGATTACCCAAATCTTACCGCATCTCTCGTTAGTGCTGGGTGGGGCGAGCAGCGCATCCGTAAAGTCTTGGGAGAAAACTGGCTGAATCTGCTAACCGAAGTGTGGGGAAGCTGAACACGATTCGACCTAAGCTCAATCAATCCCAAGAACATAGCATGGACTCGTTCCGGCGGACAACAAAAAGGCGCTAAATCGAAATGGCGGTCTTGTAGAAAACATTATCGCTGGGTTCGCCAGATGGCATCTTGGCCATGTTTGTTGGCGTGATAGCTTCACGGCCTGAAATCTGAGTTCCACAAAGAGATGAGGGAGTAATGACAATACGATCAAGCAGGCCAAACATCGTTTACTTTTTTGTCGATGACATGGGTTACGGCGATGCTTCGTGTCTGAACCGCGAGGGAAAGATCCATACCCCAAATATAGATCGTCTAGCCAATGAAGGGATGGTGTTCACGGATGCACACTCCAGTTCGGCAGTATGTTCGCCGTCACGCTATAGTGTGTTGACCGGACGTTATAATTGGCGCTCAACTCTACAGAAAGGTATTGTCGGCTTATACGGAGATCCCTTGATCGCCGCAGATCGCCTTACAGTGCCTGCATTGCTGAAACAGCACGGTTATCATACGGCCTGTATCGGTAAGTGGCATTTGGGACAGGGATGGAATTTCGAGGTGAACGAGGAGGATTTTCACCCAGGGGTCGGACCTCGTCGAGCTAAGGTGCCTGAAATCCGCGCCTGGGAAGCCACAGCCGAACAACAGGCCCACTGGAAAAATGCCTTTTCCAAACCAACTACCGGTGGGCCTACAACGCGCGGCTTCGACTACTACTTCGGCGTTGATGTTCCCAACTGGCCTCCCTACTGCTTCATCGAGAATGACCGGACTGTAGAAATTCCGTCGGAGTTCCTGCCGTCCCGCTTGGTCGGCGATAATCTAGCTAGCATACCGGGGCCGGCCATGCCGTATTGGCACTTCGAGCAACTACTTCCAACCTGGGCACAGAAAGCCGACTCCTACATAAGTGAACGGTCGGAAGCAGACGAGCCATTCTTTTTGTATCTACCCATGACGTCGCCGCACACGCCGCTATCGGTCAACAAGCCGTGGATCGGAAAGAGCGGCCTGAACAACCTATACGCTGACTTGGTGATGGAGACCGATGACGTGTTCGGGCGCGTGCTGAAGTCGCTGGACAAATACAACATGGCGGAGGACACGCTCGTCATCTTTACGAGCGATAACGGCTGTGCACATTACATTGGCACGAAAGAAATGGAGGCACAGGGCCATTTTCCCAGCGGTCCCTACAGAGGTTATAAATCAGACATCTGGGACGGTGGCCACCGCATACCGTGTGTCGCCCGATGGCCAGGGGTCATTCGGCCTAATACTGTATGCGATCACATCGTCTGTCTTTCTGATCTGATGTCAACCAGCGCCGAAATTGTTGGCGCTTCGCTGCCCGATGATGCTGGGGAAGACAGCGTAAGCATGTTGCCTCTGTTCTGCGAAACGGACACAATCAACCGCACCGCAGTGGTTCATCATTCCATAACCGGCAAGTTTGCCATTCGCGATGGCCGCTGGAAGCTGGTGCTCTGCCCGGGCTCGGGTGGCTGGACACAAGACGATGCCGACGCTGCCAAAGCGGGTTTACCGATCGTTCAACTCTACGACATGCGGGAAGATCCCGGGGAGACTCACAACCTACATGTCGAGAACCGAGACAAGGTGAGAGAATTGCTCGCCTTGCTCGAGAAGTACGTCGCCGACGGACGTAGCACGCCCGGGGCGCTTCAGGCAAACGATGTCTCCGTCGATATCTGGAAACTGGACACGATGCCCGGAGTCGACCCATACATTGTCGACGATTACTAATCTTGTCGCAACAAAGAAAGACGTGATGTCAGGAAAAGTACGATTCGCCATCATGGGTGCTGGTGGTATGGGGCATAACAATGCAGCCAGGATTCTTGATGACGGCCGCGGCGAAATCGTTGCCATTTGCGACCTAAATCGGGAGACGGCAAAGGAGGCAGCTGTAAAGTTCGATGTCCCGGCGGTTTTCACCAACGTCGAAGCCCTTCTTTCATCGACAACTGAATTCGACGCGGCCGTTGTTGCGACCACAAATGCAACGCACGCACCTATTTCCGTAGCGTTGTTGGAGGCCGGTAAGAGCGTTTATTGCGAAAAACCCCCCGCATCCGATGTCGCGGGAGCGGAAGCTATCGCGGTAGCCGCCAGCAAGGCCGAAGGAATTATCATGTTCGGCTTCAATCAGCGCTTCGATCCTTGGGCACAGTATGTCAAGAGACAGATCGAAAGGAGTGAGCTGGGGACAATCTACCACGCGCAGACACAATGGCACAGAAGGCTGTGGACATGGACGTTTGGCAACTGGTTCACCGACAGGAAGATCTCGGGTGGTGGCCCCCTTATGGACATCGGGGTTCACCGACTGGACCAGACGCTCTGGCTAATGGACTTTCCAATCGTTTTATCTGTCAGCGGCGTGGCCTATGACTACCTGGCAAAAGTCGAATCCGAGCGGATCAAAAAGTCTTGTACAATCGAGGATCTCTCAGCATGTCTCATCCGCCTGGAAGGAGGGGCTTCACTGATTCTACAGTCCAGTTACCTGTCCTACCTGCCGTTAGATGCTCCAGAAATGAGCACGATGATCATGGGAACGGAGTGCGGTTTTCTTGAATCGGGCGGCGTACTTCGAAAGATGTCCAATCGAGGACCGTCCCCAAGCGATACCCTCATCAAACAATTCGAGGTGCCGCAGGTCACGCCGATGGGCAGTTTTCTCGATTCTGTGTTGAACGGTATACCTCCTCAATGTACAGCTGAACAAGGTCTGGCTGTGATGCGGGTGATCGATGCCATCTACCGATCGGCCGCCAGCGGCAAGGAAGTATTGCTAGCGGGTTGAACCTGGGATTCAAATGACCGCGTTGTGCGAACGCGATAGGATACGCCGTTCACGTACATGGTCTCAGTAACATCGATGAACGGCGCCGAGAAGCAATTTCAGGAAGCCGAAGATCGGATCCATGAGATGGACTGGTTTCGATGCGATTGGGTCTTGGAAAGTGTACCGCGTTGGCTGGTCGTCGCCGGTTGATTCGCCCGGGTTTTAGCCAAATTTTTTTGACTGCCAGGTGCTGGACTGAGTGAGCCAACAGGGTAAGACATATGTCGACCTTGAACTGCGGCGCAGCCCTGTTGGATCGGATTCCGTTGCTCCTGGCGCTTACTATGGAGGTTAATGAATGATTGACTTAACGCGATCGACAACGGGTTCGCCTGAGGTGCACAACTCGTCGAGAGATCCGGGAACCAGGTGGACGAGGACCAAGGCCGTCGCCATTGACGCGGCTCCGGATGAAGAGGCTAGTCTGCTACCTGCTCCCGAAGCCCGCTGGCCCTCCGATGCGGAGCGTAGTGGTATCTGCGGCTCAGTCAGCCCTCGCGTACTGCGACTGCCCGATCGTAGCTACCGTATGTACTACACCCAGATTCTGCCGCGGGCTGGTCATCCGGCTGGAGCCAACGATTACGACAATGCTACGACCCGCATCCTCAGTGCGGTTTCCACAGATGGCCTCAGCTGGACGCCGGAGCCCGGCGTAAGGCTAACGCCGGAGCAAGGGGGGGCCGGAGCGTTCCGTGTGGTGTCTTCGGAGGTGGTGCCGATGGCCGACGGTTCTGGCCGCCTGCGAATGTATTTCGAGAGTTGCCTGGGAGCGCAGTCAACTCAGAACTCGATTCGCAGTGCTGTATCTGAAGATGGCGGTCTGGCTTGGACTCTCGAGGAAGGGCACCGTCTGCGCATCGGAGGTGGCAACCTGATGGCATCGCGCATTATCTTCATCGATGATGGCCGAATCAGGTTGTACGTGACCCAGTACGGTGTGGGTATCATCAGTGCCATTTCTGCTGATGGTGGCACGGACTTCACTTTGGAAGGCCCCAGATTGCCAGAAGATTCCACCGCTTTTGCACCTGAAATAGTGCGCCTGCCGGAAGGCGGTTATCGCATGTACTACACATCGCAACTTTCCGATACGGTGCCAACTGAGGGCGGAAGCCAGCAGATTCTGTCAGCTACCTCGACCGACGGTTTGGAATGGCAGGTCGACGCTCCCGTCGTCGTTCCTGACGGCAACGGTCCCGACGCGGTCAAAGCCTCGGAAATGTGCATCTTCGAGATGCCCGCCGGTACTACCGAGGGAGCATCCGGAATGGTCTACGAGGGCTGTGACGGGACCACTGCCAACGCTCGCGGTGTGTGGCGCATTGCCCGCGCCTTTGCGCAGTAGAGGAATCACATTCTTCTTGCATACAGGATGCAGAAGCCTGCCTGTTCGGGTATAATATGAAGATCGATGATCACCGGGCAGGCTTGAATGCTCTGGACTTTGTGGTTGGGACCGTTCACGCAAACCCAACAACAGGGAAAAATCACTGTTCCTGCATTTCGGATTGGAGCAGCCGACGCCCGAAATCATGAAGGCTTGCGGAAAATGGTTCGAGTCGATTGCCGGAAAACAGGTTGGTTAGGTTGCCTCAATGATGGGCGAGAAACCTCCAAAAATTACGCCAAGCTACGTACGAGAATGGAAGCGGGTGATATAGAGGTGTATGAAGATCACGAAGGGCGCGTGGTGCAGACCATCCGTGCCGTCTTCAGGTTTGCAGAAGATCGCACTACACATGACCGCTGATTCACGTTCACAGTCAATTTCCTGGTACCGGTCACCGGTCGATCGCGACGTCTTGCAACGGCTTCACCGGCGCAGTGACTTCAAGGGATTATTGCAAGCTGGTGGTCATCTGGCACTTATAACCCTGACTGGCACTGTTGCTTGGTACTTTCAGGATCGTCCGCTGTTGCTGATTACAGCCCTTTTTGTTCATGGTACGTTTTACGTTTTTTTGCTCAATGCCACCCATGAGCTTTGCCACGGCACCGTTTTCAAAAGCCACTTCTTGAACCGGTTCTTTCTGCGTTTCTTCAGCTTTCTATGTTGGCGCGACCATGTAGGTTTTTGGGCGAGTCACGCCGAGCACCATAAGCACACCCTTCACCCACCCGAAGACATGGAGGTGGTGCTGCCACTCAAGCTAACGCTCAGGAATTTTCTGACGGTTTCGGTGATAGACCTGTGGTTCTTTTGGAACACGATTAAACAGGTGTTTGCCCACAGTCGGGGGAAAGTCAAAGGGGAGTGGGAAAATCATCTATTTCCCACTGAAGCTTTGGAGAAAAGGCGTCGGTTGACTAATGCTGCACGCTTCATGCTGACTGGACATCTCTGTATCATAGCCGTTGGCGTTTACTTAGAGATATGGATGCTTCCGGTGCTTGTTACCTTCGGTGCTTTTTACGGACAATGGCTACGTTTTCTCTGCAACCAGCTGCAGCATATCGGTCTGGTAGATGAAGTGGCCGATTTCCGTCTCTGTTGCCGTACCGTAATTCTCAGTCCGTTCGTTCGGTTTCTGTACTGGCATATGAACTATCACACCGATCATCATATGTACCCCTCGGTTCCGTGTTACAATCTTGGTAAGCTTCATCGGCAGATCCGGCATGACCTACCGTCATTTCCACGGGGTTTGATCGCAGCTTGGCGGGAGATCATCGACATCTTGAAACGGCAGAAATTGGACCCCTCTTATCAGTTTGTCCCAAGGCTGCCGATACCGACGAGCAAACCCGATCTCAGCACGTAACCCCAGTGTAAGGAACGAATGTTCCGTTCATTCTCAGTCGAGGACATGGAGTTAGCCCACACTCTTGTCGTAGAGGCTCTCACTATCTTGCGCGATTTCTACTGGGACGTAATGGACGCGAGTGACTACCGAGAGTATGGTGGCACTTCCTGCGTATTGAAGTTTGCGGGGATCCGGTCACTATTGGCGACGGGTGACAAACCGAGCGGAGGCAACCGGACATCTAATTCATTTCTGTGGCCGACCCTTCGAAAATAAGTTACTCCATGACCATCAGATTACCCAATTGTCAAGAATCCTACGAAACGTTGTGATCTCGAGGTAATGCGTTCCTTAAGCTGCCGCATGATTAGGGAGGCTGAGGTAAGTTGTTTATTTAGGAACCCCAATTTTCATCTTTTGAAAATCAGCGAATCAAGGACTTAGAGTCTGTCCGGGGCAGCGGGAAAAGTAGCTCTACCAGGCGCGTTGCAACGCAGTCGAAGTGGGCAAGCTAAAGGACTTCAATACCACGGAGATGAGGTGATATCAATGGAAAATTTCGGGTCTGACTTGACCTTTTCCGAGCTTTTTGACGCGTAGTTCACAAAATCTGGTGGTCTGGAAGTACTCGATAGGGCAGTCAGCGACACCATTGAGGTAATGAAGCTCGATGCTGTGGTGAAGTCTCTCCTGCTTGGGGCTCATGGCGTGGATAGAGCCGGAGTGATTGCCGAGGTTGCCGCAGAGCTGGAATCCAAGAGATTGTAAGTTATTTATTTCACGATTCGGGCATGCCCATGGGTAGCGCATGATTGTCAAACAGGCTAGTAGCTTACGGGAGCTGGTTCAGGAGATGTTTCTGGCGGCTGGCGCGGATGCCCGCAATGCCAGAGTGGTCGCCGAGCATCTCGTGCTGGCGAACCTGAGTGGAGTGGATACCCATGGGATACTGCACGTTCCACTTTACGTTACTTCCATCCGAGAAAAACTGACCTTGCCGAAAGCCTGGCCGCAGATTCTCGAAGAGAGTCTGACGAGCGTGCACGTATCTGGTAACTGGACTTTCGGCCAGGTTGCTGCCAAATACACCATGGAGACGGTGATCGCAAAGGCGAAGGCGCAGGGAATTGCGATCGGCGGACTCGTTCAGACCAACCACATCGGCCGCCTCGGTCACTATGTGGAAATGGCTGCAGATGAAGGATTGATCGCCATGGTGTGGGGTGGTGGCTACGGTGTCGAAACGCCCGTCGCGGCACCGTTCGGAGGGAAGGAGAGGGTGCTACACACTAACCCGTTGGCGTTCGCTTTTCCTCTGCAAGGTGGTAATCGGATGCTGTTTGATTTCGCAACCACGGCAGTTGCCGGCGTAAAGGTCGAAAATGCTCGTCAACGGAAGGAGACGTTACCGCCGGCGAGTATCGTCGACATTGACGGGAATCCCAGTACAGACCCGCAGGATTTTGTCAAAGGTGGCGCCGCTCTGCCCTTTGGGGCCCATAAAGGATATGCCATGATGATGGCCGCGGAATATCTTGGACGCATTTTCACAGGCGCCGATGAGCATGTGGAGCCAAGCCGCGGAGGACCGATCTTCAGACACCAGGGCGTTGCGATGATTGCGTTCAAAGCGGATCAATTCCAGTCGATGGCGAGCTACCAAGGTTGCGCTGAGGAGATGGCGAATCGGGTAAGGGCGGTAGCACCAGCACCCGGCTTCGAGGAGGTGCTCGTTCCGGGCGATCCAGAAGCTCGCGCACGCACACAGCGCTCAAAGGCGGGAATTCCAATCGCCGACGACATCTGGGAGCGCGTTTGTGAGGCCGCAGCATCTCTGAACGTTCTCACGGATTGAGCCTTTGCCTTTTGAGTTATGTCGACAGATATAAACCGGCTGAGCATCAATGAGGCGGAGAGACTTTGCCCCATAGTTTGTGCACTATTCTTGACGCACCGGAGGCCTTTGGCCCAATACGAGGTAGCGGATTCAGTAATTGCGATGCGAACAGTCTGTTGGGTAAGTGTTCTGTCTTTGCCAGGTGGCCAATCATTCGAGGTGTTTCTCCTATGAGCTGGTGACCATCGTCGGTATTTGTAAATATTGCGGGGATTTCGATCTGCTCAACTTATTCGTTCGCGCCATTAATAGATTTCACCGAGTAGGATGGCCCATTAAAGTAGGCAGATGCCCAGTGCTTTTACTTGAGGTGATCATCAGCGCATATTGTCGATCTCGAATTATTCAAGAAAGGTTGTAGAATGGATAAGAGACTTGCTTTCGATGCGCGAAAGGTTGTGGGATTCTCGCCAGACGGCATGGAGGATACCTTCGTTTCGCGCATGCTGGTGGATCGCGAGAGCGTCGGATCTGAGACGATGGTAGCGAATCACTTCACTCTCAAACCGGGAAAAACAACGGACGCAGGGAGTCACCCGGCACCCTACGACGAGCTGTATTATGTTTTGCGGGGAACTGGGATTGTCCACCTAGGAGATCCGCCCGAAGCTACTGAAATACGTCCCGATTCGGTGGCGTTTATTCCCAACGGAACGACCCATTCGTTGAAGAATACGGGAAGCGAGGATCTCGAGCTGCTGACGGTTATGCCTGCGCAGATGGTTGAGGGGGGTAATCCGCTTTACGACGCTCGACTGAAAGCGTGGAGCACGAGCTTCAAAACGACAGAGTAACCCCCAGGCGACACAACGGCGACCGGGGTTTTACGGACAGATTAGAACAGAAAACCGGAAGTCAATACATAAGGAGCGACATGGCCAAAACGAAAACACTCAGACAGCGCATCAAGGATGGTGAAGTACTGGTTGCTATGCGCGGTTTGCTGACGACAACTAAGGATGAGCTGGAGGACATGTGGTCCACCGGTAAGTACGACTATATCTGGATCGATGGCCAACACAGCCCTCTCGACGAACGGGACTTGGTCAACTATTGCATGGCTGCAGAGGATCTGGGCATCGATGTACAGCTACGAGTGCCCCATACCCGACACGCGTACCTTGTAGGGCGTTACCTCGACTTCGGTTTGAGTGCGGTTCTCGTACCTGAAGTGATGGAGCCCGAGACTGTGGATGATGCCATTGCCTTTGCCTATTACGGTCCAATCGGACGGCGCAGCTGGGGTGGGAATTACCGGAGAGGCTTGAATACCATAGGGACAGACCGGCATATCTACGCCGCATGGTGGAACAACTATGTGGTTTTGAGTATCCAGATGGAGTCAGTCGAAGCGGTCACCAACATTCGCAAGCTGGCGAAACCTGGGGTAAGCGTGGTTACCTTCGGGCCGCAAGACCTCTCGTTCAACATAGAGGATCATCCAGGGTATCCGCTGCAAACGGTAGAGGATTGCATGCGCAACGTAGCCGAGCAGCTGGCCGATACGGACATTCGGCTGGCTATGGGGTCGCCCACGAAGCCTGAGGAGCGAGAGCCCTACTTGGCCTTAGGGGTCACCTTGTTTCAGGAAGAGATGCCTGGGGTAGGTTAGATCCAGTCTATGTAGTGGCATACTCAGGGCGTGTCCGGCCGATGGAAGAAACGTACCTCTGTTGCCAACCTCTGACCAGCTAACCAAGAGCGTACAGCCCCGCCCGAAGAAGCCGATTCCACTGGCACGGGAGCGTTGCTACAAGGTCCAGAACACAAATCATTTAGGGATCATAATCACTTCTATATCCAAGGGCGCAGAATCGTCGCTTTTGTGATGGCAAACTATCTTCATTCTCGCGGTATCAAACGTACCGACACGGTCATCCTCGCGGATGCTTGAAGACGTGACCAGCTAAAGCAGATCGGTGTCTTTCACGTTTTTCTGAACAGGCACGATGTCAGGGATTTTCTCGCTAAAACTGAGGTGTTGCGGCAGGCGGACTATAAACGAATAGCCGTATCGTTATCGTTGTATGAGAGTTGCATGGTTTTTTACGACGATCAGGCCGTAAAAGAACCACTCCGGCTGGAACTTGTACGAGAAAAAAAGGAATCATGAACGTCATTGCCGGATACATGAAAGGAAGGGTCTCAACAGGCAATCAGGATTCGTGTTCGGCAACAAAACCAGCAAACCCATAACCACATTGGAGACGAAAATGCCTTACGATTTGCACCATATTCATCTGAAATCTCTAGACCCTGAAAAGAGTGCTAAGTGGTGGGCCGATACCTTCAACTTCGAGATCTTGTCGGATACGGTGCGCGATTTCGGTGACCGCTTCATTCGTTGCCAGTCCGAGAACGGTATCGCGGTTACTATCTCCGGGCCGATGGACGGACAAACGCTTCCAAAGAGCGATGCCGGCGCGAAGCTAGGCTTGGAGCATATCGCGTTTGATATCGAGGACATCGATGCCGAGATCGAACGCTTGGGGGCCGCCGGTGCTCCGGTGTTAGATGGTCCTAACGAGCTTCCAGATGGAACCCGATTCTGCTGGGTGGAGGCTATAGATAAAGTGCGCGTCGAACTGATCCAGTGGCCTAAATAACGGGTCGCACGGCAATCTCGACGTATGTCAATGCCGATCTACTCGATCATCATGGCTGCCGGCAAAGGCCGGCGCATGCGGGACAGCAGTCACAACAAAGTCTGTTATCAAATCGCCGGTACCCCGGCTATCAACCGTGCCATTGATGTGTACAACCGTCTTGGAGTCGTGCGTAATGTGGTGGTGGTCGGTGAGTTGGCCGAGCAGGTGGTGGAGACCATCGGAGACCGTTTTCAGAACGTTACCTTTGTTACGCAGCCGAAGCAGTTGGGAACAGGCGATGCTGTGCGTTGTGGCATGCGGGCTTTAAACAATGTCAACGATAACGCCTGGATTCTGGTGGTCGCCGGCGACAAGATCATAGACAGCAAGATCCTCGTTCGGCTCATCGAAGACTTCGACCAGAGGGGGGCGGACCTGAGTGTTCTGGTGTCGCCGGCGCGATTTGGGGGCGAAAGCGCCGGAAGGATTTTGATGAAGAACGATGGTCATCCTCTGTCGATCGTGGAAATGGCGGATGTGTGTCTCCGGGCTTGCCGCGCGGAGTTGCTCGAGCTTGTCGAGTCACGCCCGAATGAGGCACTTTCCGCATACGAGGTGCAGAAGGTCCTCAGACAACATCTGGGTGCGGGTGTGACCCTACCTCAAGTCCTGGAAATTCCCGACGAAGCCGCATCGTTATCGCGTGCCTTCATTGTCGACAAGCTTCGCAGGTTGCCGATCGATTTCACCATCGATGCAGATCTCACGTTCACGCCAGCAGAGGCCGAAAACTCGGCATTTCGGAACGAATCCGTCTACTTGGTAAAGAAAGGAGTTCTGGAGAATGCCCTCCAGAGCTTACATACCGACAATGCCCAGGATGAGGTCTACTTGAATGAAGCGATCATTGCGATCTTGGGTGGTGCGTATGCTGGTAGTGCTTATCGGGTCTGCACCACGGCGGCGGCTGGTCCTTTTGATATCATGTCGTACAACAGTCCAGAAGAACTGCAGCCAATTGGCGATCATTTTCGCGCTGAGCAGTTGAGCTCGTTCGAGAAGTTACGGCACCATCTTGGGGAGAACCGGGTTCGAACGGTGGAAAAATGGCTACAGCTGTTTCCGGATGATTCCACCGTGATGTCGTGTACTGCAAGAAACGGTCTCCGTCAGCTATACGGGAATGACCAGGCGCTCATAGAAGAGAAGGGTGCCGCATTTCACAGTGCATTCCAGCTGTTTGCAGACCAGTTCGGGTGCGACCGTGAGGCGATCTTGGTGCGGGCACCTGGTCGACTCAACGCCATGGGACGGCATGTCGACTGGCAAGGTGGGCGTTGCAACTTGATGGCCGTTCGGCAGGAGATGGTCGCGGTTGTCTCGCGCCGCGACGACGACCTCATTGAAGTGCGCAACGTGGACAAAGAGCAGTTCCCCAATTTGACCATTTCGCTCGCCAATCTCATCAGTATAATGGACTGGAGAGGGTGGAGCGATGTGCTACAGTGTGACGGTTTGAGGAGGCATTTGAAGGAATCGGCGGGTGGTTGGAATCTGTTCATCGAAGCGGCCATCTTGCGGTTGCAGATGGCGCATCGCGATCAGCTGTTGTGCGGAATGGATATGGTGGTTTCTGGTGACATTCCGGTCGCCGCCGGATTGTCCTCTTCTTCCGCCATGGTGGTGGTGGCAGCCGAGGCCGTCTTGGCTCTGAACAGCATCGATGTAACTCCGCAACAGTTCGTAGAATTGTGTGGGCAAGGGGAATGGTATGTCGGTACTAGAGGCGGTAGCGCCGACCATGCGGCGATCAAATTCGGGGAAATGGGAACTATCAATCATGTTTCGTTCTTCGACTTTAAATTGCTGGAACGAATTGAATTTCCGGATTCTCACACGCTGGTTGTCTGCAACTCTTTTGTGAAGGCAAAGAAAGCCGCTGATGCCTTGTCAACGTTCAACGCCCGAGTTGGATCGTACTTGATTGGCGTCGAGTTGGTGAAGAAGCGATTTCCTCAATTTGCGCCCTCTATCCGCTACGTGCGAGACATCAACCCGGACACACTGGAGATTACCTCTTCGACGATCTACGAGATCCTGCTGCAAATGCCTGAGTCGATGACTGCTCGGGAAGTCCGCAAGATCTTTGAGCACGATGTTGAGAGCTGGGACCTCCTATCCCTGCATTTCGAGCGGGTGTCAGATGATGCTGAGTTCGCTGTGCGCGGTGTGTTGTGGTTCGGAATCAGCGAGTGTGCTCGCTCCGTCAAAGCTGCCGATTACCTCAAGCAAAGAGACATGACGGCTCTCGGCCATCTCATGAATGTTTCTCATGACGGTGAACGTCTTTTCGTCACGCGGCCCGACGGAAGGGTCAAACCGTATACCGTGGATGTTTCGAATCCTGCCCTGCATCGTGTCATCGAAATGCTGGGGAGTGCGAATCCGGATGCGATAGATCGGGCGCAACTGTACAATCAGTCTGGGTCTTACCGATGCAGCACGGAGGAAATCGACACCATCATCGATATTGCTCGCGTTAGCCCCGGCGTTGCCGGCGCCCAGCTCGCCGGGGCTGGTTTGGGAGGTTGCGCTATGGTGCTGGTGGAGACTGAACATGTAGACGAGCTTGAAGATCGGTTGATCGAGCAATATTACGCCCCCCAAGGTTTAGACTCCGGTGTGCTGAGATGCACTCCGTCGGCAGGGAGCTGCGTTCTATCAATTCCTTCTTAGACTACTTACAAGAGGAAGTATTATGGGAACCATTGGAGTTTTAAACCCCGGTAGCATGGGGATTTCGCTGGCGGTTTCGGTGAAAGCCACAGGTCACGACGTTTGCTGGGCATCGGCGGGTAGAAGCGAACAGACGCGCTCCCGCGCCGAGGAACACGGACTGACAGAGGTCGGCTCAGTTGAGGAGCTGTGTCAGCAGGTGGAAGGCATCGTCTGTATCTGTCCACCCCACGCAACGGAACAGGTGGCGCGGGAGGTCGCCGGGTTCGGTTTCACCGGGGTCTACTTGGACGCCAATGCCATTTCGCCGGCGCGTGCCCAGGCCATTGCGGCCACCGTAGCTGAGGTCGGAGGCCGATATGTCGATGGGGGCGTCATAGGCAGCCCGGCTTGGAAAGCAAACAGTACTTACCTGCACCTTTCCGGAGAAGAGGCCGAAGTGGTAGCTGATTGGTTCCGGGACGGTTTACTGGTCATCAATGTTCTGGGGACCGGTGCAAGTGAAGCGTCGGCGTTGAAGATGTGTTTCGCTGCTTACACCAAAGGTACCACTGCACTCTTCTACGCCATTCTCGCGACGGCGGAAAGGTTTCAGGTCCGCGACGCCCTCATAGAGCAGTGGTCACAGCTTGCCGGCATGGTCGACATGGCCGAAAGGGCGGGCAAGAGCGTCGGAGGGATGACCACCAAGGCGTGGCGTTGGATCGACGAAATGGAGCAGATCTCCCAGACCTTCGAAGCGGCTGGGTTACATGGCGGATTTCACGCGGCGGCGGCAGAAGTCTTTCGTCGCAGTGCACCTCTACGGGACATAGCCGACCCAGAAGTTGGCGAAGTTCTCCAAGCGTTACTTGCCAACGACAGATAAAAAAATCCGGGGCAGACTTCGAAGTACGGCGCGGGTTTCTCAAGGACTGAGAGTATGCGTTGGCCAAATATTTCGGTCCAAACTACGTGATGATTCAGGAGTATATGACGTACAAGGGGCAGAGCAGACTTTCGCCGTCGATGGGTCAAGCAGTTCCTGGCGCCAGCGTATTAGGTGTGGTTGCCGTAAATCGGCAATAGCGGGTGTCAGGAGATCAATCTCTATTCACACTGCTAAATCGGAGACCTTGTACCAATGTGGATCGAGAACAGACATCACCTGCTGTGTGTCCTGGCAGCCGGTGGATTGGTACAATAGGCATTGTCTTATATCCTTCCTATTGAACAACTTGCGGCATATTTCATGAAGTGAGCGATATTTGTTTTGCGGGAAGGTGTGTTGGTGTATATGGATGTAATTTAATCTCAATACTCCCGAAATATCGATCAAATAATTAGGGCACCCGAGGACAGATACTTATGAGTAAATCTTAGCGCACAACTCTTTGAGTAGGAAGCGCATCCTCCACAGCCAATGTGGATTTGTAACCGACGTGAAAAGCTTGTTAAGATTTGAGCTACGCAGAGGGAGATGTTCATGGATCAGTTCAGGCTGACCGAGCAACAGGTCAATTTCTTCGACACTTTCGGATATATTCATCTCCCAGGCTTGATGGCTAACTGCATCGACGAAATCACCGATGCTTTCGAACAGGTGTGGGAGGAGCGGGGAGGTGGACACGATAGGAAACCTCACGACGGGCAACGTCGATCCTGCATTGTTCCCTTCATAGATCAGCACGAACGTCTCTGTGCGCTATTGGACGATCCCCGAATCGAAGGTTTGTTGATCAGTCTGTTAGGTGACGATTTCAACTACACTGGCTCCGACGGCAATTACTACTCCGGTGATACAAATTGGCACTCGGACGGCTATAGCAACGAACTCCGCTTCGTGAAGATCGCGTTTTATCTGGAAAAGCTGACCCGCGATAATGGGTGCCTGCGGGTTATTCCCGGGAGCCATAGGCGCGGAGATGGGTTTTCAAAACGCCTTGAGGAGGATATTCGCATGTCGGATGATCGTTGGGGCTTGAGGGGTGCCGATGTGCCTGCCGTGGCCCTCGAAACTACGCCCGGCGATATCGTGGTTTTCCAACACAATCTCAAACACGCGGCATTCGGCGGTGGTGGATGGCGCCGGATGTTTACCGTCAACACCAGTGTGCGTTTTCCCGAAGATCAGCTCCCGACATTGCGCAAATACATTGAGCATCTAGCTCGATTCTGGGTCGATCGTGCCTACGGGGAAAAGATGGTTGATACTGCGCCCGATCGGCGTATGGTTCATCTGGAACAGGTGATGGCAAATGATGATCATCTTGCGGCGTTAAGCGCGAAGGCCCGCGCAGAAATGGACGAGCCATCCCGTGGATAGTGCGGTTGAATTTCAGATGATCGGGCCGTTGGGTTATTCTGGCAATCGGTGGGATCGTCGTAGCCGGCGCATGGGTCACAGTACCTGATCCGGTTCAGTCAAACGAAAGGTATCCGATGACGAGCACCAAAGCGAAAGCGACACCCTTTGTCGATTGGTACGGTATTTGGGCGGGGCACGGAGGAGCCGGCAAGGATGGGTTGAGCTGGATCCAGGATCCACCTTTGGGCGATCTGCGGCTTGCCGTCCAGGAAGGTATCTGGTCTGAGCCACAGTTCACCAGCGTCGAACGCTCGTGGGAAGCCGGCGGCGTTACCCCCAACCACATCGTATACCAGGACGGTACCCTCAAGATGTGGTACCGTGCCACCGGAGAGAACGCCACCACCTATGTTGCCTATGCAGAAAGCGACGACGGTTTCTCCTGGCGACGGCCGGAAGTAGGTCTGGTGGAATATAACGGTTCGAAAGCGAACAACCTGCTGCACGAGGAATCGTACCATGGTCTATACAGAGTATTCCGCGATAATTCGGCGCCACCCGAAGAGCGATACAAGTCGACCATACCTCGAGGCCGTTATTACGTCGATGGTGTTGTTGATTCGAATATCAGCAAAGAAGAGTTCAAAAAGATGCGGCACGCCATGCAGCACGAAGGTTTCGCGCATGACGAGATCAAGAAGAAGCTTGAGATACACCAGATCATCATCGGCGCCGTCTCGCCGGATGGATTACGCTGGACGGTCTTGGAAGAGCCTTTGAGGGATCTGGGTTCGCATACTCTGGACGGGGAGTACTCGACGCTTTACGACGAGGAGCGGGGGGAATACGTCGCCTATCATCGCGGCCATTGGGAGCGCCGCCGTTCCATCCGGCGCAGCTCGGCCAGGAAGTTCGATGAGTGGAATGATCCTCAGTTCGTGTTTATGCCCGATGCCCAGGATCCGATCGACGTCGACGTCTACGCGGCTGGTTATTGTCGCTATCCTGGCGGTGATCTACATCTGATGTTCCTGCCCTTCTACCATCGGAATACCTCCACCGTCGATATCCAGCTGGCGACCAGTCGGGATGGATTGCTCTGGGGCCGACCGGAAAGGGTACCTATCATTGCGCGCGGTGTGTACGGATGTCTCTACACCATAGCCGACATAGTGCCGTTGGACGACGAAACCTGGGGCTTGATGTTCGTAGGGAATCCGGGACGCCACGACTTCCGTACCGATCCGATGGATGATAGGCCGCGAGAGCCGGCAGACTGGCGTTGGGCCACTTGGAAGCGGGAACGGCTGGTGGCACTTGAATCATCGGGTGAGGCGCGATTCACCACTGTGCAGCGTACCTGCAGCGGGGCCGAAATGCGACTGAACTACCATACTGAGACGGGTGGGTGGGTCAAGGTTGAGCTGGTGCATCCTCCGGTCACCCCACCGAAGCCAGTGGAGCCGTTTCCCGGTTTCGGCTCCAACGAAGCGGATGTGATGGTAGGGGACGAGCTGTCCCGCGTTGTAAGCTGGAAAGGCCAGTCTGATCTGTCGGAGCTGAAGGGCCGCGAAGTTTCCGTCCGCATCCACATGGCGCGGGCAAAGCTCTACTCGATAGCCATCTGATCGAGGCGATACCGATGTGTTGATCCGGTATTGATATCGCTGTCTATATACTTCGGAATTTTTGAACCACCACGCGACAACCTTGTGAAGGAGCTCCGATGAGCAAAGCTCAAAAAGGACTCATGTGGTTCGGCGATATCGCTCGAAATCTCTATCAATCAATCCTGAACGAACCCAGTGTATCTGTGGTGACCGCATACTTCAGGGAAGCGGACCCTCGATCTGGTCCACCAGACGCACGGTGTGAATGACGTTCCGCAGATCGGTAATGGGGACCTCCCCGGTTTTCACACACTCGCGAAAATGTTCGTGCATAGTTAGGGTGCCGTCGTACCTCCAAACATCCTTCTGATCGACACCGTCGATTTCCCAGCCTCCCATTACCACACACTGGTCGTCCTCGTGGATCTCGATCTCATCAGGAATCTTGATATAACAACCGATACCGGTACCGTGCAGCTCCGATCGTAACACCCGCCCCCCCGAGGCACGGTTGCCGAAGAGAGTTCCGGTAACATCGTTGTCGAAGCGTACCAGAGCCGTGTAACAATTGCGGCTGTCGCTGCCAAAAGAGTCTCGGTATGCTGTCACTTCGGTTGGCTCGCCGCCAGCAATGTAGCGCAACAGGTCGACGACGTGGATCACATCATTCCACAATGTAGTCGTGGGCTCCGTGCCGTCGCCGCCGAGCATCTGCTTGTTAAAGGTGGCGCTAATGGTCGATATCGGTCCCTTTTCCGCAACGCGCCGCATAGCTTCCTGGGTGACAGAGGCATAGCGACGCTGCAGACCGACACAGCAGTGCACGCTGTTGGCGATGGCGGCGTCGAGCATCTGTTCGGTTTCTTCCGTAGTGGCGCCTGGCGGTTTCTCGATAAACAGATGTCTGCCGGCATTGAGGCAATCGAGTGCCGGTTCCAGCAGTACCCACTCACGCATGACACAGTAGACCATGTCCAGGTCGACGGTTGCCAGCATTTCGCGGTGATCAGAGAAAGTTTGTTCGATACCGTATTTGTCAACGACGTTTTTCATGCGGGCTTTGTCGAGCTCGCACACGCAAACGATCTCCACACCGTCGATGCGATCGAGGGCTGGGTAATGAGTTTGATTGGCTCGCCCGCCAGCACCGATAAATCCTGCTTTTAACATTGTCAGTTGTCCTTTTTTGGAGAACGTAAAAAAAATTACTCGATGAGAGCTAACAGTATTTTTCCGATCGCCTTGTGACGATCGAGAAAATCCGTGAACAATTCACGACGTCAACATCTTCTCCAAAAACAAGGGAATTTGCTTGACATGAGAATTCGAGTTATCCGTATTACGGCACCATGTTGCGAGATTAAAATAACAGGAGGGTAGAATGCAAATAGCTCTTTGGGGCAGGGAGGACGAATCATATCTACGGTACATCAGCCAACTCGGTGCTACAGGTGTCATTCACTGGGGACTGATGCCCAGGCCCGGCGAGGACGTGCTTAACTATTTAGATCTCGTCCAGCTGCGCGAACGTTATGAGAATGCCGGATTGCAGCTGGTATCGATCGAAAATTTTGGCGACCAGCCCCGCTTCTTCGACTCCATCATTTTGGGCCGACCCGATCGCGACCAACACATCGAAAATATCGGTGCTTCCATTCGAATCATGGGACGCGCCGGTGTTCGGGTCTTCGGTTATCATTGGATGACAGCGCCTACAGTGGAGGGGACCAATCCGGTGTTCAGTACCTCCAGCACGACTCGTTGGCGCGGAGATTCGCTGGTGCGTGCCTTCGATCTGACTAAAGCAGATAAATCGCCCTTGTTCCGGGATCGGGAGTATAGCGAGGAAGAGCTATGGGACAATCTGGCCTACTTTTTGCGGGCGATCGTGCCGGTGGCTGAAGAGTCCGGGGTGACGATTTCATTGCATCCCCACGACCCTCCGGTAGATCGGTTCGGCGGAATTCCACGGCTGTTTGTCAACCTCGATGCGTTTAAGCGGGCGATGGAAATCGTAGACAGTCCCAATTCAGGGTTGACCTTTTGCCTGGGCAACTGGAGTCTCATGGGCCCAGGCGTCGCCGAGGAGGGCCTGCGTTATTTCGGCGAACGAAAGCGGATATGCTATCTGCATTTCCAGGCCGTACAGGGCACCCCCGAGAAGTTCGTTGAATGTTTCTTCGACGAAGGGCAGCTGGACTTCCTCAACATCATGCGGATTCTGCGCGAGCTTGATTTCAATGGATTCATGATGCCTGCTCACCAACCGAGATTCGAAGGGGAGCCGCACGGCGAGGCCGAGCGCGCCATGGCCTACAGTGTGGGTTTTCTGCAGGCGTTGAAGAAAGTGGTTGCCGCAGAGTAGGCTGGGCTGTAGTTATTACTCGACGTTACTTACGACCTATTGCTCTCGTGCGCTCGATAACGCTCCGCGGCGTTTTCCACTGCATCCATATCTAGCTCGAAGCCGAGGCCGGGGCCGGTCGGGACGGCTAAGGTCCCGTTGTGCAACTGTAGGTCGGGTGACGCCACGATGTCCTCGGCTAGCAGTGCGTTCATGTACTGGTTGCCGTCGTCCAGGTTGGAAATGGCCGCCGCTACCTGCGCCGACGCACAGGTAGTGATGCCCGATTCCATCTTGCCATGAATGCAGACGTTCAGTCCGGCAGCCTGCGTAATCGCCGCCACCTGCAGTAAGCGGGTGACGGTGCCAGCCTCGTGCAGACCGATTACGATCAGGTCGGCGGACCGGGTGCGGCAGACCTCGTAGGCGTCGGCTGGAGTGAACACCAGCTGATCCGCCGCAATAGGTATGGCCATGCCTTTCCTGGCTTGGCGCAACGCGGATAGGTTCTCGCTGGAGGTAGGCTGCTCGATCATTTCTGGATCAAAAGCCTCCAGTGCACGGGACATACGGATCGTGGTCAACACGTCCCAGGCTTCGTTGGCATCGAGCCGCAGGCGGGCGGAGCCGATGGCATCGCGCACTGCCTTTACGATGGCCAGATCGAGGGTCTCGCTGCGTCCGATCTTTACGTAGATCACCTTTGAGCCGGCGGCCACTAGCTTGGCGGCGTGGGCGGCGAGCTCCTCCGGGGTTTCCCCCTGAGCAAAACCGAAATGCGGAATTGCATTACGGGTGGCACCACCGATAAGCTGGTGTAGCGGTCTTCCCATCGCTTTTCCCACTACGTCCCATAGTGCCATGTCGAGACCGGCAAGGAGCTGAGCGCCGAACCGCGGGGCACTGCTGGGACCAAGCAGGCGAAGCAGCGAGTCGTATACGGTGGTGGTGATGCGGTTGACATCGAACGGCGACTGACCCAAACAAAACGGCTTGGCTTTCTCGAAATAATCGCACAGCGCTTCGGCGGAGGGACTGCCGATGCACTCACCGAAACCCACAATGCCTTCGTCGGTGGTTACGGTGACGAGGACAAGCACGCCGCCACTCTTGACCCCCAGCGACCAGCGGTATGGCTTGATGGTGGGCAAGAAGATCGGGGTGGTTTCGAGACCGGTAATTTTCATCAGGTCTGTAGTATAGTGTGTATCGCGCGAGTTTGCGCCGCTTGTACTATGAAGCTGCGGAAAACCCAACTCGGTTTTGTTCGCTGGCGGCGAGGAATATCAGGTGTTTTATTGTAGCACTTTTTCGATTCACCAAAGCCCTCTATCCAGTTGATGAGCGACACTCCTCTCCCGTCCATGGGGTCAATACGTGACAAAGGAACAACATGATGCTGCACGCCATCCAGAATTCTGTCATCGAATGGTCGTACGCGTCCACGAAGGTGTACGAAGATCCTTTCCACGATCTGGAGATTGATGTGGTGTTCACCGAGCCTGAGGGTGTCAAGCGGAAGGTGCCTGCCTTCTGGGCCGGCGAGCAAAACTGGGTCGTGCGTTATGCTTCCCCTGTTCCGGGGCGTCACCATTTCCGCACCGTCTGTTCGGATGCCGACAACGCCGATCTCAACGGCTGCGAAGGGGAGATCGAGATAGCTCCCTACGACGGGAACAATCCCTTATATCGCCACGGTCCACTGCGGGTGCATGCCGACCGTCACCACCTTGAACACGTGGACGGTACCCCATTTTTCTGGCTCGGCGACACCTGGTGGATGTTGCTGTGCAAACGCTGGAAGTGGCCGGAGGACCTGCGCACCATGGTGGCGGATCGTCGGCAGAAGGGATTCAGCGTGATCCAGGTAGTGGCCGGTCTATATCCAGACATGCCGCCGTTCGACGAGCGCGGTGCCAACGAAGCAGGTTTCCCCTGGACGACCGATTACGGCCGCATCAACCCGGATTACTTCGATATGGCCGATCTGCGCATCGGCTATCTGGTTCAGTCCGGCTTGACTCCCTGCATCGTCGGGTTCTGGGGATATTTTCTCGCTTTTGCCGGCGCTGAGGTCCTCAAGAAACACTGGCGTTATTTGATCGCACGCTGGGGTGCGTATCCGGTTGTCTGGTGCACCGCGGGAGAGGGCTTGATGCCGTTCTACACTGAAAAGAACGAGACGACCCTGAGTCATGAATACCAGAACGAAATACGGGCAGTATGGTCCGATATGGCGCGCTATATCCGCTCCGTCGACGGCTACGGCCGACCGGTCACCATCCATCCCACCAGCCTGGGGCACGACCAGGTCGATGATCCCGGGGTACTTGATATCGATATGCTTCAGACTGGCCACATAGATGGGCGGGCCAGCACTATCGACTGGCTCACCGATTCTCTGGAAATGGAGCCGAAGATGCCGGTGCTCATCGGTGAGGTCGGTTATGAGGGAATGCTCGAATCTAACCGGGAGGAGTTTCAGCGTTTCTTCTTCTGGAGTTCCATGCTGTCAGGCGCAATGGGATTTACTTATGGGGCCAACGGCATCTGGCAGATCAACCGTCGAGGTAAGCCGTTCGGACCTTCTCCGCACGGCAACGACTGGGGCGACCTGCCCTGGGACGATGCCTACTTACTACCAGGGTCAACGCAGGTTGCTATGGGCAAAAACCTGCTGGAGCGATATCCCTGGTGGGAATTCGAACCGCATCCAGAATGGGTGGAGCCGCACCACACCCGGGAGAATCGTCTTGAGCCGTATGCTGCGGGCATACCCGGGAAGGTCCGTCTGGTCTACATACCGTTCCCACGAAGTGGCGATGTGCGATTGCGGCATCTGGAGACTTGCGTTAAACACCGCTGTTATTTCTTCGATCCGAAATCAGGCACCGAAGTCGATCGGGGCCACGTTGAGGCGGATGCTAATGGCGACTTCGCGGTACAACGTCCTTCGTTATGGCGGGATTGGGTTTTGGTGCTGGAGTGTGGCAGATAGCGTCCTCAGGCGGTAAACCGGAAAGCGTAGTTACTGGCAAGTTTGTATTTACCCATCGTCGTCGGCCTCAGACAACACCTCGGCTGAGCAAGATCTCACCAGAGCGAGAAAACAGATCTTTGGTTGCTATTAGTGCCGCCGATCCTTTCAATCTTACCGGCACCTTCAGCAACCGCATCCTCTACCGGCATGGCGTGCCCATCGCGGTCAAAAAGGGCAAGGAAAATTAGTTTCTTGGTTGAGCTGATCCAGTCCGAACAATGGGAGCTGCAAAAGAAGCTGGGAAACGGTGGTTCTTGATAAAGATCCGATCTCATTTGGGGCGAAGCGTAAGATGGCAGTGAATCTGCCGGTTAACCAGTTGGCATCTCCCACCTATGATGTTATAACATCCCGACGTTGCATAATACTCGAGGCCTCAAGGTACGGTCGTCAACGCGAGCCATTCTAGGAGAACGTTCATGTTCGAAAAAATTTCCGACCATTTGTACCGCTTCGAGGACACCTGCAATGTCTATGTGGTGATCGATGGCTGCAAGGCGGTGCTGATCGATTTCGGAAGCGGTCGCGTCTTGGATCATCTCGGTGATCTGGGTGTCACACAGATCGACTCGATCTTACACACTCACCATCACCGTGATCAGTGCCAGGGCGACAAGCTGGCTAACGAAAGGGATATCCCTATTGCCGTGCCTTCTCACGAACAACCGTATTTCGAGGAAGTGGAAGTTTTCTGGGGTTCACGGCAGATCTACAACATCTACGACGTGCGCCAAACCTTCTTCACGTTGGCAGAGAGCGTGCGGGTGACGCGCACGTTAGACGATTATGAGACCTTCGAATGGGGCTCGTACCGGTTCTATGTCCAGCCAACGCCTGGTCACACCCTAGGCCACATCGCTCTTATCGTTGAGATCGACGGCTCTCGGGTCGCTTTCAGTGGCGATCTCATCGCCAAGCCGGGCAAGGTGCAAACTCTGTACGACCTACAGTACGCGTATGGATCCGGCGACGGATCGGACTACATGGTGTATTCCCTCGCCAAGATGCGGGAGCACGAGACGGACCTTCTTTGTCCATCCCACGGCGAACCATTCAGCGAAACGGCGAAGGCGCTCCGAGATCTGGAAAACAAATTCCGCGAGTATCTGGCACACCGATGGGGGATCACCGAGCCGACGCACGATATCGCCCCGTATTTCGTTTCGCCACATCTCATACATATACCCGGATGTTCGAACACTTGGATCGTAGTCAGCGACAGCGGCAAAGCGCTTTTCGTCGATTATGGATCTCAAAGTTTAACCTTCATGCACTCCTATACGGTGTTCTTCGAGGCCGGCAACCGTCTACGTATGCAGGAGCACAACCTAGATCTATTGCGCGACCAGTTTGGCGTGAAGCAGATCGATTTGGCGATGCCAAGCCATTACCACGACGATCATGTCAACGGACTACCGTTCCTACAGAAACACCACGGTACGCGGATCTGGTGTTACGAGAACATGGTGGACATTCTTCAACATCCCCATGGGTATAAGCTCGGATGCACGCACTTCGAACCGATTGTTGTCGAACGCGGTATAGAACAAGGGGAGACCTTCAAGTGGGAGGAGTACGAGTTCCAGGTCTTTCACACGCCTGGCCACGCTGACTATCATATGGCTATGTTCGGAATTATCGACGACAAGCGCGTGGCGTTCTCGGGTGACGAGGTGGGACTCCGGGATGGCCGATACAAATCGAACAACGTCTGGCGCAACCACGTGCATGCCAATTCACACGAGATAACGGGCAAGCTGTACCTGGAACACCAGCCTGAGCTTACCTGCCCCGGTCACGGGGGACCATTCGAATTGGGGCCTGATGAGTGGAAGGGGTTCCATGACTGGTGTTTGAAGGAACAGGAGCACTGGCGTGGTCTCGCGGCACCCCAGATTATAGAAGAAGCGATTTATCCCGATTATGTGTTCCTGTACCCGTATCAGCCGCCGGCAAAACCTGGTGGTGAGGTGCGGATGCAGGTCTGGTTCGATAACATCTTCCCTGAAACGGCAACGCTGGATTACCAACTGGTTTTGCCATCAGGATGGGTTGCCGAACCCTCTAGCGGTAGCCTCACAGCCGCCGCGGGTGATAAGGTTGTCGGCGATTTTCTTCTGCGAATCCCCGCGACGCAGTCGACGACCTACCGGCGGCAGGCGTTTACCCTGGACGCAACGATCGACGGCAAACGGATGGGTGAGCTGGCGGAAGCGGTGGTCGATTTGCGTCCAGAGCTGGATTGGGGAACAGGCGGGGAATCGCCGAGACGATCAGCCGCAGATGTGTAGTCTTCGGCCCGAGTTCGTCCAGCGAACTGTTTGTGTAGAGTCCCATGTGAAGTTGCAGCAAACAATGGAAACGACGGACAATTACCGGGCGCGGAAACAAGCGATGGCATAGTTGGCGTCGATGGTGCGAACCGTATTGTGCGGTGTGTGATTCACGTTTAGCCTGCGTAGCGACGGCGAATCCAGCATTACCGACTTTTCCTCGAAAACATCCGCGGATAGAAAAGCTCGTCGTTGTGAACCCGCCAATCCAGTGCTTCCGTATCGCACGCCTTTATCCGCGTTACCTGCACCACCAGACTGCGATCAGAAAACGCTTCGATATGTTCTGCGGTTACCAGTCCTTTGGTGCTGTCAATTAATGGCACCATGGGCGCGATGTTGGAGTTTTGCACCAATTCCAAAAGCTGGAAGCTGCGTCTGACGCCGGAATCTAGGAGGTTAAATTGGTCCTCTTTGATATCAATGTATTGCTTCAACGCGACGCGGGCCCTACGCAAAGAGTCCGCTTAATTTTGGTCCTGCATCTCTGATCGATAACGATGTCTGAACCCACCGAAGCTGAGAAAATTCGCAGACTTAACTGGCGTCTCGCTCATAACGGCGCCAACACCATTTTCGTTCAGCTCACCTTCTTTGGATCGCTCTACATCCTGTTCCTCAGCGAGCTCGGTCTTCCTAAGGCGCGCATTGGGTTTTTGTTGTCGTTGGTTCCATTGTGTGGGGTGGTCTCCCTAGTGCTGGCATCCCCGGTCGCTCGGGCTGGGGTGAAACGGGTCTTCATTGTCTGCTGGACTCTGAGATCCATCGATGCCGGCTTTCTGCTGCTGACCCCATGGATTCTGTCTCGCTTCGGTGCTGAGACGACCTTCTACTACATCATCCTGCTCATCATCGTGTTTGCATTCTGCCGTGCAGTGGGTGAAACCGGTGCCGTTTCGTGGGAGCAGGAGGTAATTCCTGCTCGCAGGCGCGGTAAATTCCGGGGAATCAGCACAATCGTCGAGACCTTGGCAGCTGTCTTTGCAATTGCGGTGGCCAGTCTCGCTCTACGACACATCGCGGATCTGCACCGCTTCATAGTGCCGATGGGAATAGGAGCCGCTTTCGGCTTGCTTTCGGTCGGTTTTGCCCTGTTCAGCCCAGGCGGGGCGCCGGTCGGCGAACACGATACCGATCTCTTCCGTCAGATGCGGATAGCGCTTCGGGATCGCAACTTCCGATATCATCTCGGAAGTCAAGGTCTGGTGATCCTCAGTTTCGGGTTCGTTTCTTTCATTCCGTTGTTCATGAAAGAACAAGTCGGGCTGCGAGAGGACCAGATCGTTCTCTTGCAAGCAGGCAGCTTTGCGGGCGCTGTTTTGTCCAGCTATATGTGGGGTTGGGTTGCGGATCGTTACGGCAGCAAACCGGTGATTCTGTCTGCACTCAACCTGATGGCACTGGTGCCCTTGTGTTTTCTGTTCATGCCGAGACACGAGGAATGGAGTTATGCCGTTGCCATTTCGATCGCTTTTCTCGGTGGCGTGGCCAGCTCCGGATGGGGTGTCAGCGATTATCGTCTGATCTACACCGATATCATTCCACGTGAAAATAAGACGCAGTACACCGCGATCTACTATGCTTGGTGGGGACTGATGGGGGGGGTCGGGCAGTTGCTGGCGGGTGGTGCTCTCGATTTGTTCAAGGGATTGAGCGGAAGATTTTTGATCTTCGGCCTTGATCCATACTCTCCACTATTCATTACGAGCCCGTTATTGTTGGTGTTCGCGACGTTGATGCTGCGGCAACTGCGCTTGGAAAGTGGTCTCTCTTCCGGCAGCTTCATGAGCATGTTTCTGCGGGGGAATCCGTTCCGGGCGTTTCGAGCGTTGGTGCGGTATCGAAGAGCTCGGGACGAGCGCATGCGGATCCAGGAAACCGCACATCTGGGAGATGCTAGGAGTCCGTTCAGTGTCGAGGAATTGCTGGAAGCTCTGGCTGATCCCAGTTTTCAGGTGCGCTACGAGGCAGTCATATCGATCGCCAGGACCCGTCCAGATAACCGGCTGGTTGATGCGCTCATACGTCTGGTCAGCACCAATGTTCCCGACTTGGGACCGCCGGCGGCATGGGCATTAGGAAGAATGGGCGCGGACCGCGCGATACCTTCGTTGCGCGAGGCGTTGGAGTCTGACTATCCTCTTCTGCGCGCATCCAGTGCCAGATCGCTGGCTGCCCTCGGGGATGTGGAAGGGGTGCCGGCACTCATCAAGAAGTTCCGCACAGAGACCGACAGTGGATTGCGCGTGGCCTATGCAGCTGCCTTGGGAATGTTGCGGGCAAATGGTGTAGCCGGTGACTTGGTCACGGAGTTGCACTATCAGGAGGACGAGAAGGTCCGTGGCGAGCTGGCCTTGGCTTTGGCACGGCTTGTAGATGAAGAGCGGGACTTCGTGCAGTTCTGGCGGCAGGCGGATGGCGAATTAGGAACGGCGTTGGCGCGGCAGATCGGCCGACTGCCGCGTAGCTTCCGCAATGCTAATCGGATCCAGATCGGTTTTTCGGCGGCTTGTGCTGCATGTGCAGAGGTGTTGGCTCAAGGGAACTTGGAAAAGAGTGCGAGTTTGCTGATAGATGTCGGAAAGGCGATGAAGCAAGAGATGGAACCCGACACATTAACCGCTGAATTGCTGTCCAGATATGCGGAGATCTTGCATACGCCGGAGGGGGCAGTACGAAAGGAGTATCTGATCTTGGAATCGTTGACGGTGCAGTCAGTCATAAAAAAGAGTTGGAAGCGTCCCAGCCTCGAGGGAACCGCATGACAGACCAGCTACCAATGGATCCAACCGCCGGAGCGCAATTGTTGCCGCTTATTGGTGGGCCGGTCCGCATCGAGGGTGCGGTATCGTTGGAAGAAACCGATGGCGGCATCCTCCCCTGGAGGCTTCCCGTAGGCGATCGCTCGCTGTTCGAGCCCTCTCTCGCCAGCACCGCCGCAATGCCCTCAGGGATCCGTCTTTCCTTTGTGAGTGATACTGAAACGGTTGCCCTGTCAGTGAGACGCGATCCCGACGAAGAAGAAAATCCGCCTTGGGTATTTGATCTCGTCGTCGACGGCCAGCTTCATCAGCGGGTGGCTCCGGTGCGTGATGCTAAGGTGATCCGTTTCATGGATCTGCCACGCGGCGTCCATCATATAGAATTATATCTGCCCTGTCAGTACGTTTCGGTAACGTTGCGTGCTTTTCATATCGACACCGATGCTTTGGCGAGCGCCCGAGTCGACGAGCGCCCCCGAGTCATCTTCTATGGCAGTTCGATCACCCATTGCCGTCATGCGGCCGGACCGAGTGAGACCTGGCCAGCGATTGTCGCGCGCGATTTCAACCTGCACCTGACCTCTTTGGGTTACGGGGGGAACTGCCACATGGACCCGATGGTGGGCCGCATGATTCGCGACCTCCCAGCTGCTGCCATTGGGATGAAGATTGGTATTAACATGATAGGGGCCGCCTCCGTCTCGGACCGGACCTTTCGGGCTCTTGCTATCGGTCTGCTTAAAACGATTCGCGACGGCCATCCAACGACGCCCATCGCGGTGATCTCGCCAATATTCAATCCGCCGCGGGAGGATAAGCCAAATTCCGCTGGCATGACGTTACAGCTTGCGCGCCAGCGTCTGGCCGAAGCGGTTGACGTCCTGAAGCAAGAGGGGGACGCGAATCTACACTACGTGAACGGGCTCGACCTGATGGGTCCTGACCACGTCCACCTATACGAGGACGGAACCCATCCCAATGCCGAAGGTTATCGATTTTTTGCGAAGGTCTACGGAGAAGTGGTCATGCCGAAGTTGGGATTCGCGCATGATTATTCTTAGCACCTACTATATTGCCTAAGCCTCGGCCACGCACGATGCTGCGTCGGTGGCTATAGATGCAGGTTTCAGCCATGCCGACGCGAAATCTAACTTTTCATTTACACGGCAGCGTTCATGTGCTCGCGCTCAGCGATGAGCAGATTGATCCAGTGTTTCATGTATTTACCGTGGTCCAACCAGGTGCGGCCACTGATCAGATTGCCGTCGATGACGCAAGGCTCGTTGACGAAGGTGCCGCCGCACACCTCCAGATCAAACTGACATTTCGGTACGGTGGCCATCCGGCGTCCCTTGACGCAATCGGCGCGCGCCGGGATCTCGACACCGTGACAGACACAGCTGATGGGTTTGTTCTGCGCGAAGAACCACTGAGTTATACGGATTAGGTCTGGATTGTCGCGAATGTACTCAGGAGCGCGGCCGCCGGAGAAGAAGATGCCAGCATATTCTTCGGGCACGATGTCGCGAAAGGCGATGTCCGCCTGAATAGTGTATCCCTCAAACTCGCGGGTGATGTCCCAGCCTTCCGGCGGTTCGTGCAACACCATATGGTACCGGCGTGCTTCCGGCCCGGCGACGACCGGGACGAAACCATCCTCTTGAACGCGGAGGACGGGATACAATGTGTCTACGGTTTCGGTGGCATCGCCGATGATGATGAGGACCTTGTCACTCATGATAAATTCTCCTTCTCAGCTCGACATGTGAGCGTTGCATCCGGCAAGTTGGTTGTCAGCTCTCCGATTTATTCTGTCTGGGGCTCCCAAATCCGGTTTTCTCGTGCTTCAATGATTCCCTGATTGGTCGACTGCAACTTCCAGATCGTCACCTCGCGGAATGTTGTCGGCTCGCCGTAGGAATATATCCGCAGCCCGCTCGCTGTTTGGTAATCGTGGTAGGCTGCGATCGCGGCCTGTCGATCGTTGGCAAACACCTCGACCACGTACTTGTCGACGAAGATCCGCAGCTCGAGGTCTTCTCCCTCGGGAAGATCGACTATCGCGAACGGGGCATCGGTAGTGCCCAGGCGCAGCGTCGACGTTTCCGGACGGATCATGACCTCCAGTCCAGGGTTGTTCTGATCGGCGAAGAGCTGGACGCCGAACCGCTTGCGCTCGGTTTGTGCACGATCGACGCGTATTCGTATCTCGTAGGAATCTCCGTCCAAATCTGCGATTTGTTCTGTTGCCGAGGCGCTGTGCATCGCGTTTTCGGGGGAGGCGACAATTTCCTTCAATTCGACGTGGTCATAGCGTAGCGATTCCAACTCGCGTAAAGGTCGCATACGCAGGGCGCCATCGATACCTAGGCTGAGTTCTCGAGGTAGGGACTGCACTGTCTTGCGGCCAACGAAATCCTCAACTAGCGACCACGCCCACATCACTCGGCGTCTGTCGGTAGTGAGCACACTTTCCGGTGCAAAGAAGTTCCGGTATCTGGTGTCGTAGATCGATTCTTCCGGACGGTGCCAATTCATGCGCTCGTGGCGTTCGGGAATGAACTGCTCCGCCGCCGCGTCCCAGTTGCCCAGATAGTAGCGGCAGCCGAAGGGATGGCTGATGCAAAGCAACATCCATTTGTCGCCCACGGGAAAGAAGTTGGGACAGGAGACATCCTCACCAATAGCTACGTCGGCGGGTTCGTGGCTCAAGAAATCGCCTACCACGGTCCAGTTTTGGAGGTCGTTCGATTTGATCAGCGGGGGATTAGATCCGCCGCTGATGGCGTAGTAGCTGTCACCAATCAAAAAACAATCGGGGTCCCAGTGTCGCATGTCGGCGATTCCGCCGTCGCTGGTCTTTGGTTGTACGGGGTAAGGTTCATCCCAAGTTGATAGCTGGTTGTCTCTGGCGATAGTGATCTGGTTCCATTCCGACCCCTGCCCGTGGTAGATTGCTGCAGGGCGACCTTCTCTGGTGACAAAACCAGTGCCGCTGAACATACCGTGACCCGTAAAGGCGGGTTGCAGCTTGGTGGGCTGCCAGGTCCAGTGTAGAAGGTCGTTACTGGTTATATGTGCAAACGAATATGAGTTGAGGCCTCGCCACGGGTGGGAGAAGATGTAGTGCAGATGATAGGTGCCATCGATGCAAAAGGCGGCGTTGGGATCGCTGGGACGGCTATCACCTCCGGGATGCATCAGATGGTAGTTGAGCAGCAACTCGTCGGTCAGGATGTTTTCGTCAAAGGTCTGCAACACTGGACCCTCTGGGGGTTGCAAGTGATTTTCTCCGAGCCGCGCGGATATCAGCGGTACCATGGTTGGCGGCGACGAACTGGAGCTCTGCGAGATCGGGTATCAGAAACCGTGATTTTCAATCCACTCCAGATATCGCTTTGCGCAGAAGGCCAGGTTTTCCTCGCTACCGCCACCCCTCAACGGCGAGCACATCTCGAAGGTTGAGATGCCGTCGAACCCTCCGTCTTTAAGGCCTTGAAAAAAGCCTTCGTAGTCGATGAAGCCGTCCCCAAATGGTACTGCACGCACCATGGGCGGTTCCGCCGTCCGGTAGTTGACCGCATCAGGCTGATACTGAAAACGCTGGAGCCGCACGTAATCAGCACTGGTGGTAATCACTGTGTGGGGCGCCATCCGCTTGGCTGTTTCGACGACATTCTCGCCTCGCAGGGCAGGGGACCAGGCGTCAAACCCCAGCTTGCAGTTGGGTCGATCGATATCATTCAATAGCTCTAATAACGAATCGGTGTGGACGCCGATATCGTGGTGGTTCTGGATGGCGATGGTTACCTCGTACCTCGCGGCCCGGTCGCTACATTCTTGCAGACTGGTCACAACCCTGCTCCAGATTATCGATAGCGGTTGCCCTTCGGTTTCGTAAGCCGTGAATACCCGAACGACGCCGGCACCCAATCCAGAGGCGATCTTAACTAACCCATCCACGTGAGCGATTTGCATTTCCAGCATAGGGATGTCAGCCGGACCGGCGCCGGAGAAATCGGTATAGCCGGCTATCACTTCGCAGGTGAGGCCTGCACGGTCTAGGTGGGATTTGACCTCTGCGATCCGCTCCGGCGTCGAATCGAGCGGAGACATATGCGGACGTTTGCCAGCGATCATGACACCGTCGTAACCTAGCGTTGCAGCTTTATCGATGAAGTCGGTAAGTTCCAGCCGATGCTGACCCCAAAAGCCAGCGTAACTGATGGAAAACAAACAATGTTTCATCGAGTGATCTCAGTTCCGGGTTTTGGAGTGACCGGTCATCGTCATAGACTATAGACTAAAACCGCAATTGTCGAACATCCAAACCTTCTCACGATCCGGTATTGTCTTAGTTTCAATCCACGTTAGATCAATGCACGCTGAAGGAGCAAAACATGCTCAACTATGAAAGCACCTGGAAGGATGTGGAAGATGCGAAACCGGATGGCGCCGTGATCGGCATCGGCGCCATCGAACAGCACGGACCGCACTTGCCTCTGAACATGGATTGTTTGAGCGCGGAGTACCTGGCCCAGGGGATTGCCGAGGCGTTCGACTGGTATCAGCTGCCGACCCTGCCGATAGGCGCCAGCGCGGAGCACATGGCATTTGCGGGAACGCTGACGCTCCGTTCAGAGACCTTGATCGCCATCTTCGACGATATCGTGGACGCGGTCAAACGACACGGTATCTCCAAACTTACCATCGTGTCCGGCCATGGAGGCAACTGGTTCCTGAAGATTATGGTGCGCGAACTCAACTACCGACACGCCGATTTCAAAACATTTTTGGTCAACACCGATCGTTGGTTTTATCCCGTACTTTTGGAGGTATCCGAGGACGCGTCCCTCCACCATGCTGGCGAACATGAAACTGGTGTGGTCATGCACCTGCGCCCGGATCTGGTAAAACCAGGTCCACATGATGACGACAACCCGGATTACGAATTCGATATGCTGGATCTGGTGCAATCACGCAAATTGGTGCCATCTGGAGTATGGGGATATGCGACCAAGGCGACCCCCGAAAAAGGCAAAGAATTCTTGGAGAAAGGGTTAGAGGAAGCCGTCAATTATATCCGCTCGCGACTGGAACTGGTCGACCAGTTGAGCGAAGATTGAGGGAATCGATCATTTCACCACGGGAGATGTTTCATTGAAAGCAATTATGGTCATGTTCGATTCCTTGAATCGGCACATGCTGCCTCCGTACGGCTGTGACTGGGTGCACGCGCCAAACTTTCAACGTCTGGCGGATCGATCCCTGACCTTCGACCGCAGCTACATTTGTTCCATGCCGTGCATGCCGGCACGGCGCGATCTTCACACCGGCCGTCCCAATTTCTTACATCGCTCCTGGGGACCGTTGGAACCCTTCGATGATTCGGTGCCGCGTTTGTTACGGGATAACGGGATAAGCAGCCACCTGATCAGCGATCATCAGCACTACTGGGAAGCCGGTGGCGCCACCTACCATACCCAATACAGCACCTGGCAGTTTCATCGTGGTCAGGAGGGAGATCCGTGGATGGGACAGGTAGCCGATCCTCCAGAGCTAAACGCCCATGGCCGCAATGCCCTCAACACAGGTTTGGAGCGCCAGGACCGGATCAATCGCCAGTTCATAAAACGGGAAGCGGATCAGCCTCAGACTAGAACCTTCGCAGCCGGCCTGGACTTCATCAAGCGCAATCACACCGAGGACAACTGGTTTCTGCAGATCGAAACTTTCGATCCGCACGAACCCTTCTTCAATCAGTCCGATTACCGTGAACACTACAAGGACCTGATGGGGGACCGCACGGCGCCGTTGTTTGACTGGCCCTCCTACAGCAAAGTCACCGAGAGTTCGGAGCTGATGGCGCAGTGTCGCGGGCATTACGCTGCGCTGGTGAGTATGTGCGACGCCAGACTGGGTGAGGTCCTGGACGAGATGGACCGATTGAACTTGTGGCAGGACACCATGCTTTTGGTGTGGACCGACCATGGTTTTCTGCTGGGTGAGCACGACTGGTGGGCAAAGCACCGTACGCCGTGGTATCAGGAGTTGGCAAACACACCGTTCTTTATCTGGGATCCGCGTGGCGGTCAACGCGGCGAACGTCGTCAAAGTCTTGTGCAGCCGTCCATCGATCTCGGGCCGACCCTTCTTGATTTCTTCGGTCTCGAATCCACGCCAGATATGCTTGGTAAAAACCTGTGCGAGGCGATCGCTACCGACGCCGAGGTCCGGGACGCCGCTATTTTCGGCATCCATGGGGGACACGTGAACCTGACCGATGGATGCTATGTCTATATGCGGGCTCCTGCCGGCGTCGAAAACGAGCCGCTTTTCGACTACACCCTGATGCCCACCCGTATTAGGGAGATGTTTAAGCCGGAAGACTTGCGCGAGATTGAGATGGTGTCATCATTCTCGTTTTCGAAGGACTGCTCGCTGATGAAGATTCGCCGGCCTTCATTCGAGGAGATTCCCCATGACTCTGGCGGAAAACGAAGCGTTGGCCCCGAGCATTTGTTCGAGAATTTACTCTTCGATATAGAGAGCGATCCGGGACAGCTGCAACCAATCGACGATTCGAGCATTGAAGCGAAACTGTCGGCGCGTTTGGTCGAGTTGATGAAAGAATGCGACGCTCCCAAGGAACAGTTTCAAAGGCTGGGACTGTGAATCACAGCTTCACTAGAGGTCGATTCATGCGGACGCTGATTCGTGAATTTGCAAGGCCGATAGACTAGGGAGAAATCAGATGACCACCACCGCGACGTTGTCGATCGATCAGCTTCTGGCTACCTACGAAGCGAACAATCCCAATTCGAAAGGTTTCTTCCAGCGCGCGCAGAAATCACTTCCCGGCGGCAATACCCGTACTGGGGCGTTCTTTCCGCCATTTCCGATATATATCGAACGCGGACAGGGACCGTATCTGGTGGACGTGGACGGTCATGAGTTGATTGACTTTGTAAACAACCAGACGGCACTGATTCTGGGCCATGCACACCCGACGGTGGTGCGTGCCCTGCAGGAACAGACGGCAAAGGGCACTGCGTTTTCGCGACCGACGCCACTGGAAATCGAGATGGCGGAACTGCTGCGGGAACGGGTGCCTTCCATGGAGCGGATTCGGCTTTGTAGCTCCGGGACCGAGGCGATCTTGAATGCTTTCCGCGCGGCGCGGGCGTTCACCGGGCGTTCGAAGATCGCCAAGTTCGAGGGTGCCTACCACGGCATGGATGCGCCCGCCATGGTCAGTCATGTGCCCGCCGTTGGTCCGCAGCTGGGGGATGCCGATCAACCAAACTCGGTGGCATCGACGGCGGGATTGCCGGCCGGCGCAGAAGCAGATGTGCTCGTTCTTCCGTTCAATGATGCACCTGCTTGCAAGGCGCTGATCGATGCTCACGCCGATGAGTTGGCAGCCGTCGTCATCGACCCGGTTTCGTCTGGAGCTGGGTTTGCCGCCCCCCGAGACGGATTCCTGACCCGTTTACAGGAGATGACCAGTCACGCCGGCATTTTGTTGATCTTCGACGAGATCATCAGCTTTCGGGTTGCGAAAGGCGGAGCGCAGGAGCTTTACGGTGTGCGTCCAGATCTCACCACCCTCGGCAAGGTGATCGCCGGCGGAACCGCCGGAGCAGCGTTTGGGGGACGAGAAGATGTCATGGCGGCGTACGATCCGACCGTGGGTCGTCCCGCCATACCGCACAACGGCACCTACAATGGGTGGCCGCTGGCCATGGTCGCGGGTATCACTACTTTGCGCCAGCTGACGCCGGATGTCTACGATCACTTGGGATCACAGGTGGAACGGATTGGCTTCGAGCTCAATGAGACTTTCGAAACCGCCGGTGTTGGTGCGCGGGTTGCCGTCATCGGCTCAGTTTTCCGGATCCACTTCACCGCAAAGCTACCCTCGAACTATCGCGAGGCCGCCGCCGGCAACAAGGGTATGTTTCGGTGGTTGTTCTTCTGGTTGCTGAACAACGGCATCAACTGGGCGGAACACGGCAACGTCTCCATGGCCACGGATCCGGAGCATGTGGATCGATTCATCGAGACGGTGACGGCGGCGGTGCCACATCTGGAAGCGATGCAATAGCGAACTTGGCGAGAGGAAGTAGCCAGTACCTGAGCGGTGGCGATCACAGTATCGCCTCGAACTGTTCGAGCCCTACCGAATACAGCGATATCCTATCTGAAGGTGCGGTTCACCGCGGGCGCGACGAGTGATCCTCGTGGTCAACTGACAGCGAGTTTCTGTCTGAGACGCTCCGTGCCCTCACACATTGCCGCCAGCTTCAGGTAAGCGCGATCGAGTAGCTCTCCTCGTCCGGCGGTGGTGGCAAAACCGCAATCTGGGTTGATGCTGATGCGTTCGGCGTTCACGAACGGAAATGCTGCTTCGACGCGCTCGACCACCGTGTCCGGCGATTCGACCTCTTCGTCGTGGGGGACCACCACACCCAAACCGAGAATCTTGTCGTTGGGAAAATCCGTGAGGGATTGCATGCTGCGTGCCCACGGGCTGTTGAACTCCATAGCCAGGCGGTCGGCGCGCATTTCCTCCAGCGCCATCTTCATCAACTCGGTGGTCTCGGTTACCTTCGACTCGGGTTCTCCGTGTCCGTGGCATAGATGCACGGTCACAAAGATATCGTCCAGACCTTCGGTGACCTGATTGATCGATTGTATCGACAGCGCTACTACCTCTTCCGGCGTATTGGGCTCGGTGCCGTAAACGGCGGGGTTTGCCAGCCTTGGCAATAGCGGCTCGTCCAGTTGCACCGCATCGACGCCAAGTTTTCCAAGCGCAATGATTTCTTCTTGAATCAGGGGAGCGCATGCTTCGATGAAGCCCCGTTTGGTCGGATAGGCGCTGGCCGAATGTTCGGGATGCCACATCAGATCGGCCAAGGTACACGGCGCCGGCAACGTCACCAAGGTTTTGCGCTCAGTGTTCTTGAGAAGAAACTCCGCCTCGTCGGCTACGATCGGCCCTCGAAGTCCCAGCGGTTTTTCCACGAAGGCCAGTTGTGTTAGCGGGCCACGTTGCACCTTCGCACGCCTGAAACCTCCCACCTTGTCCGCGAATACACGTACATAGTTTTCACGTCGGTACTCGCCATCAGAGACGAAATCCAAGCCGGCGCGCTCCTGCATGCGAATCGCACCCAACACCGCAATGTCGAGCAGCCGGCCCGCTTCGGTCCAGGATAGTGCGCCCTTGTTGCGTTCCTGGATGATATCCACCACCCATCGAGGGCGGGGTAAACTGCCCACGACCATGGTGGGGAAGAGAGTGTCAAATTTCGGTCTGGTCATACCGGTTTTCGATACTAAGCTCGTCGAGGATGGTTTCGATTTGTTCCCAAACCGGCGTTTCCACTGGAATACCTTCGATTTTCCGCCGGCTTCGTTCGCGAGCGGCTCGTTCGCCGGGAATCAGGATCTCGTCAATACCGGGAGCGCGATTCACCCCCTTCAAGTCGGCAACGAAATTCTCTACGGACTTCTTGAAGTTATCCCTGGAGACGAACTGTTCCGGATCGATCACCATCACGAACAGGCCGTTGACGTCGGTGATTTCCACCTTGCCAGCGCTGCAGCCGGCGCCGCTCAGCGCCCCAGCGAGAACGTCGATGATCAAGGAAAGCGCGAACCCCTTGTGTCCGGCGATCAAGCCGCCCAAGGGCAGCAACGCATGAAGCGGTGGAGATTCAAGTGCCGGACCGACATCCGTGGTTGGTTGCCCGTCGCCGTCGATCAACCACCCCTCCGGAGCATCCTTGCTCTCGGCGTCGAGCATCTTCAGCTTGCCACCTGCAGCTACACTGGTAGATATGTCCACCACGATCGGCGATTTCTCTTTCCACGGAATGCCGGCGGCAATCGGGTTGGTGCTGATGAACGGCTGCGAGCTGCCCCACGGGGCAACGAATGGATTGCCGCCCGCGTCGTTGACCAGAATCAATGCCACGAAGCCTTCCTCTGCAGGATTCTTGACGTAGCTCCCGAGGCGCGCCACATCGGTACAATGCAACACGCTGGCACAACCAATGCCGGTGGTAGCAGCTTTGGCGCTGGCGCGCCGGATCGACTCCACTGCCGTCACTGGCCCGCAGCCGTAGTGCGCGTCCAGGTGTATAATTGAGGCGGTTTCATTCAGTGTTTCGAGGGGCGCTCCCGGGACGATGGAGCCACTGCGAATTCCTTCCACGTAAAGCGGTATACGCATGATGCCGTGGGAGTCATAGCCCGAAAGCGACGCTTCGAGCAGCGTATCGACTACGATTTGGCAATCCTCAGTTGGCACACCGAGGCGAGAAAAGATCTCCCGCATCAACTGGGAAAGGGAACTGCTGGAGAGTCGAATGGGCAGCTTGGAAGGCATGTCAGGTGTCGCGGGTCATCTTGAGCGCTTCGACCGGATGGCCGTCCGGCAAGGCGTGCAACCAGACGCCATCGAGGAAGAAATCTTCACCCTTGTCGGTGATTTCGAACCCCAGATTGGAGAACAATCTCCGTTTCTCTTCATCTTCCTTCGACACAGTCGCAACAAATCCGCGGGCTTTGCGCTGACGTCCCCAGTCCATCGCGGCGCCTATGAGGTCGGTCCAATTCTTCAGATAGTATGGATGAGTGAAGCCATCGACGGAGTACACGCCATGCTCCTCCAACCTGACGCTGGAGAGTCCCACCACCTTTTGTCGGTCCCCGGCACGGGCGGCGAAAAACATGGAATCGGGCAGGCCCAGCATGGCCACATATGCGCCGCACTGGCCGGCGAAGCTGCGGCGCACGAAGTAACGAGTGGTGTAGATCTTGGCATTGTAATCCATCACCTGCCAGTTGTGTGGCGTATGCACCAGCGGCACCGCCGAAGTACGGTCTGCCGCTTCACCTACATGGATGGTGGCCGGTCCAAGAGCGCGGAAATAATCGGTGAAATATGCTTCCGGCGATTCCCCCGACATGGCCTGCACCAGGGCGTTAGACCCCACCAGCTTCGAGTAGCCGACCCGGGCGTAAAGCCGATCCGCTTCATGGTTGCCTCCTCCCATGACGATCGCTTCCCCGCCTGCATCGCGAAACTCCGTTACGGGCAGTTCGAAAAGGGCCCGGCCTATGCCACGGCGCCGAAACTCGGGATCGGTTCCTGGCATCCCAAACTCGGCGAGCTTGGGATCGCGACGAGAAACCCACAACATGGAGGTTCCCACCAACAGGCCATCTACCCGGGCGACATAGAGCACTTTGCGATCTTCGGGACGGTCGCGGTCGCTGAGGGTCTCGATGTAGTCGGACAGGTCCGACCCCTGGCCGATCTGCTCCGGGATCTTGATCCAAAGCTCATAGATCTCTTTGGCCAGTGCTGCGTCTTCGATAGGAGATTCAAAGCGAGTGATTTCGAAATGATTTGCCATCTGGGTTACATTTCTCGGAGGTGGCATTCACTGGTTTGAGCTGCCAAGTGGCCTTCTTCGTCGCGGACCAAAGGACTTGCTGCACCGTCATCCCGATCGGAAGGCAACGCAGGCGCGGTGCCCAATCGTCGTTGACGTTCGGGGCTTCAATACGCGAAGTGTCAGCGTCCTCAGCCTTCGTTCACGTACAAAGTGTAGAGATGGGTGTCGTCAGGGCGTTTCCCCAGCCAGGTCACCTTCGCGCGGATCGTTTCCCCCGCCAGATCGACGGTTTTTGAGCCGTTCCATACGGCTGTCTGGCGCAGCCCCGGCTCCCGAATGGTAGCGGCGTTGCTACCCGACAAACCATCAATGGGACGGAACTGTTCGTCCATCAGCTCTACCGACAGATATGAGTCTTCTGAGATGCCGTCCGCATTCACCGAGACGCTGGCCGTATGTTTCTCGATGCGAATAGGACAGGAAACGGTATGCGGGTCGGTCTGCTCAATCGGAATGTCCACATGACGACCCCAGAACATGGTGTGGGTGTCCTCCGGCATGAGCAGGTTCGGCTTCGGGTCGGCTACTACCTCGAAGTAACCCAGCCGATCTCGAGGCCAACGCGCGACGCTGATGTAATCGCATTCCCAGCCCCAGTACCAGATTAGAGTTTCGTCGCCGACGTTCTCAAAACCCTGGCCCTGCTCTGCCTTGGGAGCGTGCACCATCTCCTCCCGCTCCTCCGACAGTAGTTCGTAGCCAGAGATAATGTGGAAATCGGGAACTGGCTCGTCGAAATAGAGACCGTCGTGGCTGACCACAAAACCGAGGTCCTGTGACACGAAACCTCGGTCGTTCGATTCGCCGTGCCACTGGCCGTAGATACCTAGAATTACGTTACCACGGTTCCAGTAGCTCGACCCTAAATGCACCTGTTCACCCGCGTGGGGGCCGGGCACGGCTTCGTAGGGCGGAATGTCTTTACGTAAACCAACGGCAACGGCGTCGCTCCAATTGTCGAAGTCGTAGGATACGTAGGTTACCAGGGCGCGTTTAGTGCCGACGTTGCCGCCCTGACCAGAGAGAAAATAACAGTTGTTGTATTTCATCAGGCCGCCAGGCTCGATGGCGTTGTGCTTGAGCACCGGATTATGGGGGGACTCGATCCAGGTCAACCCGTCGGGGCTAAAGGCGGCGATGTTGAGAAACGGATGCACCTCGTTGATCAGCTTGAAGCGACGGTTGGGATCGGGGTCGTCCGGTTCGTGTAACACCAGGATGGAGCCCATTTTGGTGTTATGCTTGCTATCGAACTGTACCAGGTTGTTCTTGTTGCTGCCATTGAAATCGACCAAGCCCAGCTCCGGCTTTTCCCAGTTGATACCGTCCGTGCTCACGGCGTAACACATGCGCATACCCCGCTGGCCGTTGTCTTCTCCCATGCCACCGTACCACATGCGAAGCTCATCGCCCACGCGAATCACTGTGCCGTAATAGTGCATCCCAAGCCCGTCCGGAGACTGGCGATCACCGCTGAGCAGCACCTTTCCATGTAGCTTGTACGGATTAGTGGCGGTTACCATGCCGTAGCGCAGCCGGTAGCGCATCGGCATGCTCCACTTGTCGAAGGGGAACAGAACCGCTTCGTCCAGGCTGATGTCTGGTCCACTGTTCTTTACTATCATTATCTGCTCTCCAGGGTGCTATTCGTTTTCATTGACCACATGCGATTCGTGAGCTTATCACCTTACACATCCTTCGTAACTGCGACCGCAGATCGGGTACCATTCCGGCTCCTCTCTCTCACCAGTGTAGGTTGATCGCGCTGACATATAGGACAGGGCGATGGCGCGACGCCATTTGTCAGAATGGTTGGGCGCGGTGTAATGTGGCAGTAGTGAGTGAAAGAAGAGCCCGCCCCCCGCTGGCACCGGAACTAGCACCATGTCGTCGAAATCGTAGTGCCCCTCTTCGACAACGAAGTCGTCGGTAACCTTGACGTGTGGTAGCGGCCCGTTTTTGTGAGTTTCCGGTAGTGCTCCCATACAACCGTTTTCCTCGGTGGCATCGTCGATGGCGAACCAGCAGCTGCACAGCTCCATCGGTTTGATCGGCCAGTAGGGGGAGTCCTGATGCATCCCTTTCTGGGAGCCAACTTCAGGCGGCTTCAACAGCAGTGAATTGCGGAACATTTTGATGTCAGGGCCAAGAATCTGCTGCATGATGCCGACTATGTTCGGATGCAAACCCAGCTTGTTGTAGAATTCATCGTTTTCCACAAGACCATCGATCTTGCGGATCCCATCACCAGGTATCTCGACAGTCAGTTCCCCTCGTTCGATGCGCGGCTCGATCGAGACTTTGACCTTTTCAGTGGAACGCCCTTCGTGAGTGTACTCGTGCAGGCGCTTTTGTAGACCTGCGATTTCTTCGGGCGTGAGAAGGTTTTCCACCACCACAAAACCGTCGTCGCGATACGTCTGCAACTCATCGTCTGTGAGCAGGCGTGGTTCCATCAAGCGAATCATCGATCTTTACCTTCGCCCACGTAAACCGCGAACAGCTGGGCATCTTCGGGTCGCAATCCTTCCCAATCTACCCGCACACGAACCGGTCCGTCGATGCCGTCGACTCGATCCCCTTTTTTCCAAGAGACCTTTTGACGTAGCCCGGGTTCGACCACGGCCATGCAGTCATCGCCCGAATATCCCGGAATCGGATAGAAGGACTCGTCTAAAAGCGCTACTCGAAGCCGGCTGTGCTCGTGTAGTCGGTCGGCGTTGATGTAGACTCCCAGGCCGTCTTTGTGCAGCGACATGGGGCAGGAGATCACGTGAGGTTCCACCGTTACATCTCGGTAGCCTTGGCCCTGAAAGATCGGTGCAGAGACCGCTGAGAAGAACCCGAGCCGGTCCCGTGGCCAGGTGGCCACCCTCACCATACCTCGGGCGGGGTATTCCCAAGTCGAATAATAATGAACGGTGCGTTTGCCGATGTTGGCGAAACTTCCTTGCACGAGCTTGGAGCCTGCACCCCATCCGGGATAACCGATCGGATTCTCCTCGAAGCAGCGTACTATCTTGAAGTCGGGCACTGGTTCGCGAAAGTGCATGGCATCGTGGCTGATCACTAGGCCGATGTCCTGGGTGGCGTAGACCCGGTCGTTGCTCTGGTTGTGGTACATGCCGTAGAAACCGATGATCACGTTCCCTCGGTCCCAGATCATGGCGCCTTCGTGCACCTGCTCGCCGCGGTGCCATTCGAAGTCCACGATCGGCTTCGGGGGGATCGGATCGCGCCTGAAGCTGGGCACCGCCGCTAAGGTCCAGTTCTCGAAGTCGTAGCTCGCCCAAGTCATCATCTCGCGTTTGGCGGCTCCATCCACCGGGTGCGGTATGGTTTTGTTGAACGGTCCGGGCCCGCCTTGGCCATTGATGTACCAGCAGCCGCGGAACTTGAAAGGAGGCGTGCCGGGCTCGATCCCCTGACCTACCGCTTTCCCGCGGGTCCAGCTCAGACCATCGGCGCTGTAATGGACCTGCAAGCGCATCATGTCCCCGATGCTGATCATCTTGAACCGTTTGTTCGGATCGGTATCCTCTGGATCGTAGGCGACGAAACGCAGGTCGTCGCCATCCACGTCCACCAAGTTGTTCTCTTTATTACCGTTGTACTCCACTACGCCCAGGTTCGGTTTCTCCCAGTTGAATCCGTCTTTGCTTACCGCATAGGCGACCAGGCGCTGGTTGTCGATCTCGGGGCCTCCGGAATAGTAGCAGGAGCTCGTATCGCCCGAAGAATCGCCACGCGCGGTGTACCACATGCGGTATTCATTATCCACCTTCAAAATGGTGGGAAAGATGACCTCCATGCTGTCCGGTGCGCCTGGGCCACCCAGCTGTAGCACCGGATCGCCGGGATGGTCGCGGTCTTCGTACGGGCCACCCTCCCTATGCTCACCCGGGCCGCGGGCGCCCGGGATCAAGGTCATGAGTACATCCTTGCGGAACGGTATGCTACAGTCGTCGAACGGAAAAAGGACAGCTTCCTCGACCTCGAAGTTGGTGCTGCTGCTGTTGACGCCGACGGCGATATCCGGGTTGGTTGGCATTGACGCGACTCCTTCCAGGTTGTTTGATTCGGATGCGTATCCCGCAACCGGGCAACCGTCTATAATAGTGCAGTCCGCGCCGCGGACAACTGGGAGTGCTGCTATGCTGGAAATGACCGATCGTGAGAAGTTCCTGTTTGACCTGCAGGGGTTTCTTCACATCAAGGATTTTCTCACTTCCGAAGAGGTGAAAGGGCTTAACGATGCGGTAAACGCCAACGCCGTGCCGATGGAGGAGTACGAATGGACCGGCCCCAGCACCTACGCCGGCGGTATGCACGGCGAATACAATATCCGTTCGTTACATAATATGCTCACCTGGGACCAACCGTGGTGCCAGCCGTTTCGCGATCTACTAGCTCATCCCAAGTTGGTTCCATACATGAACACCCTCTTCGGGCGAGGATGGCGATGTGAAGGAGAGCCCAATCTTATCCTAGCGCGCAAGGGATGTGGTGGACACGGTCTCCACGGCTTCACCAGCCGGCAACACGACGGCGCTCAGCATTACACTTACAACAACGAACAGTTCCGTTCCGGTATGACCGTGGTCCAGTATCAGCTACACGACATCGAAGAAGGAATGGGTGGTGTGACGGTGGTGCCCGGTAGTCACAAGGCGAACTTCAAATGTCCGGAAGATATCATGCTGCACGAGGCTAACCAGGAGGCGGTGCGCAACATCGGTTGCAAGGCCGGCGACGTGGTCATCTTTATGGAGGCGACGATCCATGGTTCACTGCCGTGGAATGCAGATTGGGAACGGCGGTCGCTGCTATACCGCTACAGTCCTAAGTTCTGCAGCTTCTCGCAAGGGATCTGCGAAACCGAGATGCCCGCGTGGTACGACGAGCTAACCGAGGTCCAGAAGGCGGTGCTGGAGCCTCCGTATGTCTACTCCCGACCGCTGATCGAAGACGACGTGGAAACCTTGGTGACACCCCGCAACGAGCCCAAGGATCACATCCCGCGCAAGCGCTACGAGTATTAGTGTCTGGCAGTGGTGCATTGACCTCTTCGATGCGCGCGGCAGGAAGGTGTGCTCTTGGTGGCGGAGCTTGTTCAGCGTGTGTCTGTCGCGATCTTTGCGACTCGCCCAATATCACACCCCATCACCCCGTTTCAAGTGAGGCACATTGAGTAAATCTCGCCAGGCCTACCCGAATGTCGTTCTGATCGCGATCGATTCGTTGCGCGCGGACCACATGAGCTGTTATGGATACAAGCGCCTGACCACGCCCCATATCGATCGGTTCGCCAAGTCGGGCACGTTGTTCGAGAGCACTTACAGTGCCCACATCCCTACCACAAGCGCCTATGCCTCCATGCTCAGCGGCAAGGACTGTTTCGGTACCCAGGTGGTGGCTCTGCGTCACAAAGGCGGGCTGCGGAAGGAGATGAAGACGCTGCCGGAAATGCTGCGAAAAATGGGATACGTTTCGACCTGCGTTGGATTTTCAGGTAATCCGTCTTCCCGCGGATTCGACACCTATCTCGAGTATCCAGCTTGGGGAAGCTGGGCGGAAGGCCGCAGTCCGAAGGCTCAGGAGTTGAATGAGGTTACGCTACCGGAGTTGGACCGTCTCGCTGCGGGTACGGATCCGTTTTTTCTCTTTCTTCGCCACATGGATCCCCATGCCCCGTATCTGCCGCCCGAACCTTACGAACGCATCTTCTACCATGGCGACGAGTACGATCCGAAGAATAAGTCGATGAAACCGGTGATGGCGTTCAAGCCATTCTGCGATTTCTTCGCCACTTGGATGCCGCCGGGGATAACCGACAAGGACTACGTCGTCGCCCAGTACGATGGAGCGGTTGCCTACATGGATGCGTGTATCCAGAGTATCTTAAATGCGCTCGAAGCGCGCGGTATCATGGATGAGACCATTGTCATTATCAACGGCGATCACGGTGAGACCCTCTACGATCACGAATGCTGGTTCGATCATCATGGCCTGTATGATGTGACGTTGCACGTGCCGCTGATTATCCGTTATCCATCTGCGGTCCCGGCAGGAAAACGCGTCACCGGATACAACCAGCACAAAGACCTGGTGCCCACTATTTTCGAGCTTGCAGGTATCAAGAAACCCCGCGGCACGACCTTCGATGGCCGCTCCCTGATGCCATTGATTCGCGACGAGATTCCTTCGTATGAAAGCGAGTTCTACCTCACCGAGTGCACCTGGATGCGCAAGCATGGATGGCGCACCCCGCAGTGGAAGCTAATCGTCGCTCTCGAGCCTGACTTCCATTTCAAACCACCGGTTGAGCTATACAATTTGATCGAGGATCCCGACGAGAACCGAAACCTGGTGGACGAGCACCCCGACGTAGTGCGCATACTGAAAAAGCGAATGCAGGAATGGATCAAATTCCGAGAAGAGCAAACCGGAGAGCCGAACCCGATGTTGCACCAGGGGGATTGGCATGGGCACGAAGGTGTCGGCGCGTTCAAGAGTTCGAAGCAGGCGTATGACATCATGCACATCGGAAACCCGGGGCAAGCGCAGAAGCTGCAAGCGCAGGGGCGGAAATGAGGAGCGGGATTGCCTGCGGCTGGCAGCGCGGCTGCGTGTCGATGTTTAAATCAGGTTGTTACGGAAGGGAGATTGCATGAAACTGGGTGCCAATACTGTATTGTTCGGTGGTTTCGATCTGGAAACGGCGTTCAAACATCTGGCCATGGCGGGGTATGACGGTGTGGAGGTGTCGGCGATTGCCAATATGAGTGAGCACCTGGTTATCGATCGTTGGCAGGAGATTGTGCCTGAGGTCAAGCGGCTAAGCACTGATTACAATCTGGAACTGTTGGCCATGGAGCAGACCTCACAGGATCCGCAGATCATGGAGGCAGCGTTCAAAGCGGCGGTGGCGATCGGGATCCCGATTGTGAATTGCGGCCCGGGGGGGAAGACGGGTGACGAAGGGAGTTTTCAGCAATCGATCGATTCACTGGGGAAGCTGGCGAAGATGGCAGAGCAGTATGGTGTCATTCTCTGCGTGAAGGCGCACGTTGGTGCGTGCATCCACGACACGCCAACGACCCTGCGTGCCATGGAGGCGATCGATTCGCCAGCATTCGGGATCGACATGGATCCTTCGCACATCCACCGAGCGAACGAAAATCCTGTGGAAGCGATCGCGGCGGTGATTTCCCGGGTGAAACATGTGCACATTCGTGACTGCAAGGGACGGCAGGAAGGACCAGGGCAGCCGGAGGATCAAGCGAATGGCCGCGGGGACATCGACTTGGTCGGCTATGTCCGGGTGCTGCACGAGCACGGTTACGATGGACCGCTCGACCTGGAAGTGATCGGGGCGAAGGAGTATTCCCTGGAGCAGTGCTGTGTCATTGCGGCCGAAACCCGCGGCCACATTCAAGCCTGCCTGCAGGCATGTGGGGCGAGATAGGCAACTACTGACACACGCCGCGATATCAGTGCAAAAGGCTGGTTTCTAGTTGTCTCGCCGCGTTAGCGCTTCGGCGGTTATAAGTTTGCCCTCGATTTGCCGAGCCGCCGCCGTCCCCGCCTGCTTCAACGCGACGTCGATTTCTTTTTTCTGGTATACGTGCTGGGTCAGGTAAGCGGCGAAGAACACGTCGCCGGCCCCTGTCGGATCGACGCATTCCTCTACCGGTATAGCCTGGAATTCGTGGCGCCTCCCTGAGCTGTCGAGCAACCACCCGCCCTCTTTGCCCTCGGTAATCAGCCATTGCTCGAGACCGTAGTTCCGCATTATCGCCTCCAGCTCCGCGCCATAGAATGTCTTAACTTCTTCCAACTCGTCCCGCGATGCCTTAACGATGTCTGCCTGCTCAAGCGCCGCCGTCAGATGTTCGGATACTCCTGGTAGTATGTCAGTCCCTTCGATCCGCCGGACGTATCCCTGAATGTCGATGCTCACCAGCCCGACGTTGTGCAGCGCTGGCAATGCCTCTGGATCGATATCCCTCGGGTGCAGAGGTCCGAGATGAACGTGTCCGACCTTGGCGGCGATCGCTGTCAGCTGCGGAGCGGAAATAGGAGCGGCGCGGGCATACAACTCTTGAAGTCGATGGTCGCCATCGACGTGGTTCACAAACTCGGTGGTGGCTTGACTGTAGCCCGTGTCGACGCTGAGGCTTGCGTTCGAGAGTAGATCGACCACCGCGTGATCACGGGCAGAAACATTAGTGCATACGCCAGTGGCAACTCCCGACCTACTGAAAGTCAATCCGGCATACACGGGGACTCCGCCCCACTTTAGGTAGGTAGCACCACCTTCCATAACGACGCGATCCAACGTCGTCGAGCCGACGACGGCTACTTGCAGGTCCAACGGCGACTCTCCGATCAACGAATCTTCTGCGACGAGATAGGTGCTAGCTATTTCCAAGCACGGATAATTGCGCGTAGTGTAACATGCTAGACTGCGACGGACAAGAGTCATCGCGGAAGGCTGTTATCTATAGATCATCAGAACTCCAGCTTTAACCCTCCGATCGGTAGCAGTTTCCACTGGTCAATGCGGTCTACCTCGTGGTCCTCATTGCCCTAAAGATGCTGGCGCGGTGATAGGTGTTCAAAACACTGAAGAGCAGCACCAGGTTGTAGTTGGTGTAATGCCCGGGGTGGTTGCATCACAGATCCAGAGGCTGTACGTGTCGTGCCGTTTCGAGTTCATGCGGGCCGGAGATGATACTCGTATTGAACTAGCTGCGGGTCAGCATTAGGAGGCGCCCTAAGTGAGCCGGCTGTAGGATGTACTGCCGCATGTTGGACAATTTGCCAACAGGGGCTCTTTTTGCAGATTTCCAATTATCCGGCTTGTCGCCGGCGACGAACCCGCCACCGAAGAGGAAGATCATGAGCAGCAGCAACGAGTATATCTCGGAGAGACTCTACGACTACATACTCGAAAATACCCTTCGGGACCGCCCCCACTACAAAGCCTTGCGAGAAGAGACCCGCGAGCTTCCGAATGCGCACATGCAGATATCACCGGACCAAGGCCAATTCATGGCCTTGCTGGCCAAGCTGATCGGTGCCACCAAAGCCGTCGAGGTGGGCACCTTTACTGGCTACAGCGCTCTGGTGGTTGCTGAAGCGCTTCCAGATGACGGAAGATTGGTTGCCTGTGACATTGATGACGAGATGCCAGCCATCGGGGCCGGTTACTGGAAGGATGCCGGAGTCGCTCATAAGATCGATCTTCGCATCGGACCCGCTGTTGAATCGCTCGACGCCATGATCGCCGCCGGCGAAGCAGGCACATATGACATGGCGTTTATCGATGCAGACAAGGAAAACTACAGGTTGTATTACGAGCGTTGTTTGGAGCTATTGCGAAAACGTGGATTGATTTTGATCGACAACGTGTTGTGGCGAGGACGGACGGCGGATCCCTCGAATACAGAGGAGTCAACAGTCGCTATTCGCACCTTGACCAAACGAATGCAGGCTGACGAACGGGTGGAGTTCTCGCTGATTCCAGTGGGGGACGGTTTGTCGTTGGCGGTCAAGAAATGACCTCAAGATTGGATGCCGTGTGTCAGTAACGCCCGAACCGTTTGACGGCCACAAACAAAAAGTCAGGAACCGCAGCGACGGTTCCTGACTTCGATACGAACCAGTATCAGGCAATTTCACGAAATGCCGAGCAGGCGGGCACAGGTTCCGCCCATGATCATATCGAGATCTCTCTTTTCGAGGCCAACCGCTTTGGCGAAATCCACTTCGATCCATTTGCGGGACTGGCGGTAGGTGCAGAAACGATTTTGAAACGGCATGTCCGTGCCCCACAGCAGATGAGCGGGCCCCACATGTTGGATTAGCTCTTCGAGGACCGCCCAGACCTCTCTGTACGGGTAGTCGAAGAGGTCACCGATGCGCACCGGAAAACAAACCTCGAGGTTGCAGTTCTCGCCCCAGAAGGGTTCCCATAGCTCATCCGGCAGCTCGAATCTGCCTTCATCGTTTAGAAACGCTCTCCACGGAAAGCCGTGGGTGAGGCTGCAGGTGAGTTCCGGATAGCGCTCCATCCAACGCACCAGTATACGTTGCTCTTCCATATATCCATGTCGCTGCTCTTGTTTGCTGTGCGCATTTCGGCCGAATTCCTCGGGACCGGTACCGAGGGTGAAGAAGACCGGGACACCGAGATCGCGGACTGCTTCCCAAAACGGCCGGTAAGGGCCGTCATCCCAGGGATCGTTGCTGATCAGGTAACAAAGCGGAGGAATGAACTTGATCGCGTGCAGGTGGTGCTTCTCTATAGCACGAACCGTCTCTGCAATCACAGCATCCATCTCCGACAAAAGGCGCCACTCATCCACCGGAGCCGTGGCGCAGAATCGTTGCGGAAATTCCTCGACGATCTCTCCAAGGAAGGAGCTGTCGCGCACTAGCACCGGATCTGTGTGCATCAACGCAACATCCACGCCAGCGTAGTGCATCTCGCAATCGAGGCTGTAAGGGGTCGATTCGCAATTGTGCTGGTTGGGCGGCATAAAATACTTGGTGTAATCCTTCCCCTCATAATTCCACACCACACGGCCCCTCTTTTTGTCGAGCTCAAACCCAACATCGGGAAGCCCGTCGGAGCGGAAGGTCCCGGCGGGATCGAGAATTTCCGACGGTCCATGTGCGCCGTCCGAGATGCGGATGGCCGGCTGATGGTGGGAGGCGTGGCCGGCCTGCGCCCAACCCAGGTGTTCAGCACTGGAAGAGTAACCGCGCGCGTTGTCCAACGGTTCAAAACAGTACAAATGGGAGTCAATGATCATGATTCCGCCTTGGTTTTGTTCAAGAGGTGGGAGGAGCCATCAAACAAACTATAAACCGGTTTGAGACTGATCCACTGGACGAAGCTGCCCTGAATGAGAGATTTAGCGCTCCCACTCCACCCGGGAAAGTGATATGAGATCCGTTATCGCCGAACTGAATATTTCTATCATCGAACTCGTGGTGTTTGTCGGTGTGGTGTTGGTCGCGGAGATCGACACCACAAGCTTAATCGAAGCGCACAGCGAGTCACAGACTGGTTGACCTATGGCGCTACCTACGATGCTTGGTGCTACAATCCGTTGGACCAGATCAACTGCAAGAGCGTCAAGGATCTGGAGCCGGTCTGGATCTTGCAAACGGGGAAGTATGATGGCAGGTTTCTACTGCACTCCGATGGTAGTCGACGCGGTCATGTATATCACGATTCCTTGGAACCGAGGCGTGGCCATCGGCGACGTCCTCGTCAGTGTTGGGGCGCTACAAGACGTGTATTCGCCGGAGTTCGGTTGTTAATGTCAGGGTGATGGCTTTCGATTCCAACTTGCTCGTCCTATCTTCTCTGATTGGTTTTGAAGAAATTGCAAGATATCTGGGAGATCTGATATGTTGAGCCAACAACAGATAGATGAATACCGCGAGAAAGGATATCTGGGTATAGAGAACGTGCTCTCTGTCGCCGAGGTGCAGGAACTGCGGGATGTCACCGACGAGTTTGTGGAGAAATCCCGAACGCTCACTGAACATACCAACGAGTTTGATCTGGAGTCGGATCATTCACGCGAGTGCCCCAAAGTCAGACGACTAAAGAAACCCCACAAGATGCATCCGACCTACGCCAAGACCTTGCGGCACCCGGCCATGCTGGAAATAGCCTCAACCCTGGTGGGCACCTTTGCAATGCACAGTAACGGCACCAAACTCAACATGAAGTCCGAAGAGATCGGGAGCCCGGTGCACTGGCACCAGGATTGGGCGTTTTATCCGCACACTAACGACGATCTGCTGGCCATCGGTGTGGCAATTGACGACATGACCCGCGAGAATGGCTGTCTGCTGGCCATTCCCGGTTCGCACAGGAGCCGGATTTTCGATCATCATCTGGACGGGCATTTCTGCGGTGCCGTCACCGAATCCGACTTCGACGATTCTACCGCTGAAGCGATCGAGGTGAAGGCGGGGGGTATCTCTATTCATCACGTTCGCACATTGCATGCCTCTTTGCCTAACAGCTCACCCAATCCCCGCCGATTGCTTCTTCAGCAATACTGCGCCGGCGATTCGATGCCGCTACAGGCCCTGGCGCAAATACCGCTAACTTGGGAAGAATACGAGGCTTGTTTTGTGCAGGGCGAGCCGACACTGAAAATACGCCTGGAACCAGCGCCGGTGCGCATGCCTCAACCGCCGGCATTGAAGGGGGGATCGATCTACGAGAACCAGTCGGTGTTGAAGTCTTCTACCTTTCGGAAGTTCAGTTCATAGTTATTTCAACCTCTAAAGGATATTACTGTGAAGATCACTGCCTCCACGCCCTACGTTATTTCCGTTCCGACTGGCCAGGAGATCCGCGATCCGGGGACCGGCGAACTTATCTGCAGCGCGAAGAAGTCTTGGATATTTCTCAAGCTGGAGACCGACGCCGGCATTGTTGGTTGGGGGGACGGTGGTGGCGAGTGGTTGTCTATGCAGGTGGTGGCGGCGTTGGACCAGATCAAGCCGCTGCTCCTCGGCAGCGATCCCCTAAAGGTCGAGGCACTGACCGCAGATATCTGCACCCGTAGTCCGTGGAAAGGAGGCCCGATTATCGGTACTGCGGCGGCGGCGATCAACATGGCGCTCTACGACATTGCCGGGAAAGCGTGGGGCGTGCCGGTGCACACCATTCTTGGCGGCAAGCGGCGGGACAAGGTACAGGTCTATGCCAGCGGTGGTCTCACCGAAGGCTCGCCGGAAAATGCAGTGGCCAAAGCCAAGAAACATATGGAAGAGGGATATTCGGGAGTCAAGGGCAATCCGTTGGAGTCGCGTCGTTGGCCAATGGACTTGGCGGCGATCGAACGCAGTCTCGAAAGCATCGCTGCAGTGCGGGAAGCGCTGCCTGATGCTGCCATACTGCTGGATACCCACGGGAGCCCGCAACCGGAGCTGAGCATCGAGTTTGCTCGCCGTGTCGCCTCGTACTCGCCGCTGTTCTTGGAGGAGCCGGTCAAGGTGGGCTCGGTGGATGCGCTCGAGGAAGTGTCGCGACGGAGCCCAGTTCCGGTAGCCACTGGTGAGAAGCTATTCACCTCGGCAGAATTCGAACCCCTGATTCGACGGCGAGCCTGCGCTTTTCTGCAGCCCGATATCACCCATTGTCACGGCATCACCGAGTTCAAGGTCATCGCCAAGAAAGCGGAGGAGCAGCAGATGTTGATGGCACCCCACAATGTGGCGGGGCCCGTGGGAACGGCAGCGGCCATTCATGCCTCAGCGGCGATTCCAAACTTTCTGATCTTGGAGATGGGACCGCATTACTTCGATCGGTTCGACCTCTACGCTGATCACGATCTCTCGATTGCCGACGGTTTTATCAACGTCAGCGATCGGCCCGGGTTAGGTATCGACGTGAAGGAGGCCGACATCGCCGCCATGAACCACGAGCCAATGCCCTACCGTCAGTACCTCCACGCCGACGGCAGCTGGAAGGGCTGGTAGCGGCTGGTGTAAAGTCATCAATGTAGGATGGCAGGACGGCGGGTTGGTTGCAGGTTCGATTGCGTTGGGCGGAGATCTAAGTAGGCCCGGCTACCACGTTGGTCGGGGCGTCGGTGTAATAGTTCACCAGGTTGTCAACGGAGATGTCGTAGAGCCTGTCGGTGGCTTCCGGGGTATTCCACGCGACGTGAGGCGTTAACACCACATTGTCCAGCTGTAGCAGCGGATGGTCGGTAGGGCACGGTTCCTCCGGCAAAACGTCCAAACCGGCGGCGGCGATATGGCCCGACCGCAATAGATCGGCGAGTGCCTCGGCATCGATCAATCCTCCACGTGCGGAGTTTACCACTACTACCCCTTTTTTGGTTCGTGCCAGCTCTTTGGCCCCGAGGAATCCTTCGGTTTCCGGTTTATGGGCCAGATGCATAGACAGCACGTGACTCTCCTCCAGGATTTCATCCAAGGAAACGAGGGGGAAACCAGCTTCCTGGGCGCGCTCGAGACTGGAGTGAGGTGTCCAAGCCCGCACCTGCATGCCTATCCCCTTCGCCAGTTTTCCGAACAGCATGGCGATCGGCCCGCAACCCAACAACCCTAGTTGTTTTCCGTGTAACTCCACCGCCGGCGTGGCGTGATTCCAGAAGCCGCTGCGCACGTCGCGGTCGAGCCGGGGAAGGTGTCGAGCAGCTGCCAACATCAACGCGATAGCGTGTTCGGCGACGGTGGTTTCTGCGGCACCAGGCGCAATGGTTACAGTGATGCCCAGTTCGTTCGCAACTTCCAGATCGACATAGGTGGCTGCTCCCCTCCCGGTGAACGAGATCACCTCCAAATCCTTGGCTTGCCGCATTACCTCTGCTGGGAACACGCAGGGTCCGCCAATCATCATGGCGTGCACATCAGTGACCCGTTCCAAGTACTCTTCGTCGCTTTGGGGATCGTCGTAATGAATCTTGAAGTCACCTAAGGCATCCAAGCGTTGACGTCGTTCTCCCACGAGCACCACATCAACCTCGGGACCCGCATCGGCAAAGATCAGCTTCTTCATTCGAGCTCCAATCTGCACCAAAGACACTCAGCGCCTGTTGGTTTGCGTGTCTGGTTAGCGCTACCGTAACGGAAGCTGTCAACCAATACGCTATCGGTGCACTGCGAATTTTTCTCCATCACGATAAGGTCGTTTTTAAATTCAAGTCGTGTAGCAGAATCTCTTCATGTCCTTCGCGATTGGCTTGCGCCAGTACGTTGCCGTCACGGCCGTAGACCACGCTGCCGCCGTTGGTGTAGTTGACCCACGAATTACCAACGCGGTTGGCCACGAGCACCGGTGCTTCCAGCTCCCGTGCCAGTTTGCCGAGTTCCGCAAACTCGGGCATCGCGCGGCGATTGTTGGGATAGAATACGACCTGTGGCTCTAACGCTCGAGCACGTGTCAGGCAGCGAGGGGATTCGCCGTCGGAACATATGAAACAGGTAGCGCGCACGCCGTCGACCTCGAAAGCGGTGGGTCCGGTACCGGGGTCATAGCGCGCCCACTCGTTGCGGAAGCCACGATCGCTAGGTTCGGACCAGATCCAAGTCTTTCGGTAACGGTGAAAAAATCCTTCAGGTCCGACAAAAATCTGGGAGATGTAATAACGCTCATTATTGACCTCAGAGAGTCCGAACGAGATTACACAATCCAGCTCTCGCGCCAAATCAGCGAAGGTTTGCGTTGACTCTCCCTGGGGAACCGGTTCGGCGAAACGATCGATCTGTTCTGAATAATCGCACAGCGCACCTTCGTGAAACAGGATCCAACGGGCTCTATTCGTTCGTGCCTGGCGGGCAAGGTCGACCATCTTGGCGCGATTCCCGGCTACATCCTCTGGTTTCGCATCGAACTGCACGATCGCAACGCGTACTGTCGGCATAGAATCACTCAGTCCGCGTAGACACTAAGTCGGAAACGGAACAGGTGGGCCATCTCGCTGCCAACTTTAATAGGGCACGCTTGCGAAGGACGTTGTTGCGACGGAGGATATTCAAGCCCAGTTGGCTTACTCCTGGCCGCGCAGAAGGGGATAGTGCAGCTTTTGGGCCGGATCTCCCACCCATTGGGAGTGAGAACTCATGTAATGGGTCGCAAGTCCCCGACGGTGCGTCTCGGTATTGTTTGGCCCAGAGCGGTGGAGCAAGACACTGTGATGAAAGGAGCAGCTACCGGCTTTCATGGTGATTGGTACCTCGCGGTCGCGATCCAGCTTATCGTCAGGAACCATCATGTCCTTGCGATCGCCTATCATCCACTCCTGGCTGTGGTCGACAATGCCAACCTTATGGCTACCAGGAATAACCCAAAGGCAACCGTTCTCTTCGGTCACGTCATCTAGGGCGGCCCAGCAGGTGATGATCGCCTTTGGTTCGATGGCGAAATAAGCTGAGTCCTGGTGGTAGGTTTTTTCGGTGCCTCCTGGCGGTTTGATGAACGCCTGATCTCCGAAGAGCTTGATGTCTGGCCCCAGTAGCGACTCGATGACGTCCAATATGGCTGGTTTGGCGGCATGGTCGACGAAGAACGGATCGTGGTTGGCACAGCTGTTGATCTTGCGCAAAGTCATCATGCAGCGGTTCTCGTTCGCTGTTCCCGGCTCCCACTCAAGAAACTCTTGGGGAAAGGGCAAGTGGCCGTCGGCGATCTGCTCGGTGTGTTCCTTGAGCTCGTCCACCTCACTTGGACTCAAGAGGTCATCCACAACGAGGAACCCCTCTGATTCAAACTCTTTAAATTGCGCTGGCGTGAGACTCATGAATCGGATTCTCCTATTCGATCCAAAATGAATAAAGCCGGGCTTGCCGTATGATGAAACGGATCTGTACCGGCCGGTCTCTGGGCGGTCTGGCATCCTCTTTCCAATTTAAACGATGGCGAAGGTGATCGCCGCTCATCGGCTCTGTTTCACCGCGGTGGGTCACGAAGCCGCGAATGGCACCAAAGGTATCGGGTCCCACGGATCCCTGAGGGTTTTCGGGGAGTCGTTCGGGATCCATGATTTCGGCGTGGATCTCCCCCCAGCGTGCGTCGGCGTTGACGAACAGCTCCTCGCCTTTCCAGATGAACGGCTCGGTGATGATCCATCCGACCTTCTCCGCATCCATGGAGACAAACCGGTCACGTGGCAGCTTGGCCAATAGCAAGGCACTGCTGTCGTCGAACACCCCGGGATCTACGTTCAGACGAAACAGCTCGCGATTGGCGTTGTGTTTGGCGTACATCTCGCGATTTCCCGGTAGTCGGTTTCCGATGTAATAGACCCAGATTTCGTCCTCTAGTATCACTGGTCGTCCGCAGGCCGATACCTGATTGGTGTCGTAGGTCTTGCCGTCCCATGGTTGCACTGGAAGAAAAACTGCGCGATCTGCCACCCGCTCCCAGTTTTGGAGGTCGCGTGAAACGGCCAGTTCGGTTTGGTTGATGCGGCTGAAGTTCATATGCGGAGGTGGAATGGCGCCGAACGGATTGAAGATCAACGGTAAGCCAATGTAGATGCCTTCATAGGGCAAGATCGACATCATGTAGAGCTCAGCGATGTAGTCCCCATGATCAATGACTGCTGGAGTAATGTAGGCGGGGTTCTCGATGATTTCCCGCCTTCTCTGGCGGCAGTTCTCCCAATCGATCTCGTCGGTGGTAAGTATGAGCTTAGGTTCACTGAACTGTCCGAACTCCTCGCAGGTGCTCAGCCAGACAGAACGACCCCACTTTGTGCTCTGCTTCACCGTGGCTACGTACTGGGCAGTGGTCTCGTCGTAGGTGAAGTGGGAGGTGTCTTGGCTGGGAATGGCTGGTACGTCCAACATTGTCCAGTTAAGGCCATCCGCCGAGACGGCCGGTTTACGCGGTCCACTGTTGAACAGTGCTTTGTAACGCCACTCGGGGTTCTCCTCCTCCTCGTCGCGGATGACGTGATACAGTGGTTCTCCTCCCGGAGGCGCCGCCACGTTGTTCTTTTTGTCACCCTGCCATTCGTAGACGCCCACGGACGGCTCGTCCCAGTGTAGGCCGTCTTGGGAGGTGACAAATCTGGACACTGAGCCATCCCTTCCGTCGGCCCAGTACCACCACTCCCAAAGCTGTTTCTCCGAGTTCCACTGGGGCACACTGAGACTCGCGACGTTGGTTTCGCCGCGGTATTGGTCGGCTCGAATGACCGGACCACAGCGCTCTGGCTGGTGTAACGAGCGTTGGATACCATGTGTCCTCCAGACGACGTGGTCGTCGAGGAAGAGCTGCCGGTGTTTTTTTGGTTCGATCAGGTTTTGAGTCATTTTGGCTTCCATTTCATGCCGTGCTCAACATCCTATCCACCTGAGATTCCCAGGTTCCCTCCACATGCTCGCCATACTCCCGCTCGCCTCCAGTGGTTTCCGTGCCAGTGATGTGGGCCGATTTATTTTTCCGATCGGTATTCGGGGGGACGTAATCGGCTCGCAGGAAGTGAAGCGCCAGGCCGGCGCGATCGCCGTCGGTATTGTTCGCTTTGGTGCAGTGAGCGATGCCGAAGTTGAAAAAGGCAGCGTCGCCGGCCTTGAGCTCGATTGGTACTGCCCGTTCATCGGGCACCTGACACGTTATATGGTGGTCACTACTCAGGTCGCGATCGTGTGCAAACGTTTCAAAGTGGCTTCCGGGGGCGACGTGTAAGGTGCCGTTTGCTACGGTGGCGTCGTGAAGGGCTACCCACATGGCAGTGCCTTTGGTTGGATCGCTTACCTTGAAGTAGGCATTGTCCTGATGCCAGCCGGTACCTCTGCCGGAACGTGCCGGCTTAAAGAAGATCTGATCCAAGTAGAACACGAACGGATCGCCGATCAGCTGCCTGATCACCGCCACCACTTTGGGATGAAAAGGCAGCGAGCGATAGAAATCGCTGTGCGGGGTAATCGGACAGATCTGCCAGTTGAACTTCGATTCCGAATGGGTTTTGCCGTCGTCGTCAGTGACGACGTTGCGAATCAAACCCTCTTTGAAGAACCGCTGGAGCTCCACTCGCATCGCGTTCAGCTCGCGCTCGTCAAAAAGTGTTTCGATAAACGTGAAACCTTGTTCACGAAACTGTTGTACGCGATTCTCTGGCAGGATCTGAGTCTCGTTATTCATCTTATTCCCTTTCCCTTTCCCTTTCCCTTTCCCTTAAAGTGTAGTGATAAAGGTGGCGTCATTCCCATAGGTGATACCATGCTGATTGACAGCCACCAAACGATAATGATAGGTAGTGCCCTGCTCCAACTGCTCGAGGTTGTCCACAACCGTGCGCATTGTCTGCTGCAGCCCGGCATAGGTGCCCGGAAGCGGCAGCTGTACCGCCTGCGGCGACACTACGAGCTGTCTCTTGCGGCGTACGGTGGCGACAGTAGCGTTTTCGAAGGGCGTGTCACTGTAGTCGAGATCTCGCCCGTACTGGAAAAAATAGTGGGTGTAGGCTCCCAATGGATTCAAGCGACCATTCAACTTGGCTGTCGTGGCAGTTACCCGGGTGGCCGCACCCGTAATCGCAATTGGTTTGGGTACCGGCGGTACCTGAAAGGTGTTTGGATCTCCGTAACTGGTGCCGGAAGCGTTTTCCGCGACTAGGCGATAGTTGCAGGTAGAGCCCGGCGTCAAACCGCCTATCTCGGCTCCAACATGCTGCTCGATGTCATCGTGAGGTAGCATGGCACCGGTGCCAAAAATCTCGATTTCGCCTAGGCCCCAGTGTTGATTTCGGTATCCCGATAACATCGACACCTTCAAGTAGCGCGCTGGAGCTCGTAACCCGCGCTCGAGCTTATGAGCTTGGTTGGGTCCGTCGGGGCTGCTTTCACGCAAGGTCACGTGGGAACCGGAAAGGATGGGGCTAAATCTTTCTCCATCCTGAGAAACCAGTACTTCCACACTTTTGGTAGGCCACTCGGTGTGCTGGTGTAGCTGGATCGCCTCCACTGTTACCTCCCGCTCGAAGCGGTAGACGAATTCCTGAGGTGCCGAGGGGTTGGCCGAGCTGCGCCACATGTGGCCGTTGCCGAACCGCCAACCATCGGTCAATGCCGCTGGATCCTCGTCCGCGTCTGCCGGCCAGCTGATCAGCTCGGCTCCGTTTCCCGGATGAATCAGTGAGCTGTTGCAGTAAGTGATCTCGAGCTCGTCAAAGTCCACTGATCCGGTGGGAGGATTTTCTGGATTAACGAAATTTGACAGGAAAATGATGTTGCAGTTGGCGTGGGCTAGGCACTGATCGATCGGCCAGTATTCGTAACGCATCGCGCTTGGTCCCTGCTGGATGCTGTTATTGCCGCCGTAGGTCCAGAAGGTGGAATCGTTGACCAGATCGAATTCCACCTTGTGCCACTCGCCGTCCATCAGATAGTCGGTCAGCGGGCAGCCGCAGTAGGAATAGTTGGCACGCCGCCACCCGGGATTGTTCATCAGCTCAATGTTGCTCTGGCACTGCAGCCAGAATCCGAACTCCGACCCGTTTGGTTGCCAATCGTTTCCGCGCAGGTAGAGCGAGACGCGAGCATCCCGAAGGTCTCCGTCACCGCCCCCAAGATGAGCCCCGAATTCATTCCAAGGGCCCGTGTCGATTCCAGTCATCAGATGGAGTACCCCGGAGGCATCGTGATTGAAATCGTTGACCAGGGGTTGCTCGGTGATCCGCAAGAAACCTGGCGACGGACCACCTTCGGTCAGGTGCTCCCGTTTGCAATCGAAATGACCGTACCAACCGGCCGTTCCGTGGTCCCAGCTTTCAAAGTAGTGCGCTGTTCGTCGGGCCGGTAGCGCAGTGGATTCCGTTCGCCAACCGTATGATGAACCGCTACCGTATTCGAAATAGTAGAAGGTGTGCTGGTCACGGGGGTGTACGGTACCGTTGGCGGTAAATGCTTTCAAACCGACGGCCGTGCCGGCACCAGTGGTCACGTTTGGTTTCATGTCTGGTTCCTCAATCAGGATATTCTGAACGAAAACAACCGCACGTCCCGCATGTGGAAGCGCAAGCGCACCGGTTGCATTTGATCCCCCAGTTTCTCTCCTCCCTTCCATTCCACCGTGTGATCTATATCGTCGGTGGCGATGATTGTGCAGTCGTCACGCGAAAGACCTGCGATGGGCTCACCGTATAGTGTTAACACCTCCACCTGCATGGCACCTTTGGCCGCGTTGGCGTTAACTTGCAGCTTGCCGCCGTCGAAGCGGAAAGGATTGGTGGTCAGGCTACCTTCGTCTTCTTGTGCACAGATCGAAGCGAAACCATCCAAACGCAAGGTTGCCATTCCCAGGGCGTCACCTATCAGCTTCTGGCCCTTGCGTTCCTGTCCGATCAGGTCTCCGATGCCAAAATGGGGGATGTTGGAGCCCCGATAATAGAGGCATATTTCATTCTCGTTTACCATCGCATCATCCAGATAGATCCGCTTCTCATCCCATGTATCGGGTGTGCCTACCATGAACAGGTGGCGATTGCCCACACGAATCCAATCCCTGCCGTCACGACTGAAGGTGAGTTGTACATCCAGCGTATAATTGAACCCTTCCATGACCCGGTCGTCACCGGTAAACTCATGGTAGATATTAAGAAACCCGACGTAACATCCTTGGTAAGGCAGGACCCGCATGTAGTAGAACTCGGTACCATCTCCATCGCGTTCATCCGGGGTGATCACTTCTTCGATGTCGGTCCAGTTGAGAAAGTCGATCGATTCGCTGCGCCCGATGCGACGGGTTGGGAAGGCAGACAGATCGTAGGGCACTCCCTTCTTCGGCCAGTGACGCATGACGTGACGCCCGTTGGGCCGCACATACATAACGTAGCGTCCGATCCGTTCATCCCAGAACGCCCATTGCGAGCCGTCGCCGGTGGGCGACAAGACCGGATTGTCATCGTTGGCTGTCCACGTCAGGCCATCCGGGGAAAATGCTACTCCCACGCCGCCTTTTGTGTAGTGGATCATTTTGTAACGGCGTTGGTCGTCTTGATCGTGGTCGTCTTTGAGTACGGTTTTGTCGTGGTTGAAACCTTCCGGTACGCGGAGCATGTTGTTGTCGGTGGAGCCATGGAAGTCTACCAGCCCGAGCTTTGGGCGCTCGAAGTGAATGCCGTCTTCAGATATGGCATAACACATGTTTGCCGAGGTTTGGGGATAAATCGAGTACCAGAGCTTATATAGCTTCTCGGGACGATCGTAGACTATGTCGGAGTAGATGAATCGTTGCCCCTCCCAAGGCTCTTCCATGACCAAAATAGGATTGTCTTCAAGTTTCTTCGGACGATGGATGAAACGGGAAACGTTGTCCATGATGGCGATATGGTAATCGTCGAGAAATAGCTGCCGCTCGCTGCCAATGGTGCGAATGGGGGGGAGGCGATCGAGGGAGCTGTTGCTGGCGAGGGTGACTCCTCTAGTCTGAGCCGTGGTCATGATTCTCCTTTCAGTTTTACAATAATCTTCTGGTGGCAAAGGTAATGCAGAGGCGGGGCATCGTCAGCCTTCCAAGGTTTGGTCGGAAAACTTCAGCATGTCGCCGAGTCTTTTTGGCGCGGTAACAAACTTGACGACGCCACACTTGCAGGTAGCTTCGGCACGGCTGCACCTGCGTTTCGGTTCCATTGCGAGTTAACCTCGCGTACTATGAACCATAGTGCGGAAGACATATCGTGAATAAGCAGAAGACTAGGTAGAGAACCGTACGAATTTGCGAGCGCAATGCTAAAGCGGGCTATCCACGTGGATTATTCGAAGTGAGTCCCGACATTCGTAGTCGATTCGGGTGGGCTGAGATCGATCCTAACTCATTGGTGGTGGCAGGGTCGGCCGGCACCTGGCGGATCATCTATCATGCCGGCAGTCAAGGTGTTGACGACGGAGGCGGCATCAAGATTTCCTGGCGCGATGTGAGCGATTGGCAAGCGCCTCAGTTCCACGACCCCAAAGAGGCCAATTTCGCCACTGTTACCACTACCGGACCCGCGTCGGTGAGGGCGCGCTATGAACGCATGAATTACCTGCGCCCCTGGAGGACCGGCGTCACCATCGACGTTTTCGACGATTCCCTTTCCGCTGGTGATACAATAACCTTGACTTTAGGCGATCGATCCCAGGGATCTCCAGGCAGTTTTTCACAAACCTTCTGCGCCGAAACATTCGAGTTTCGCACTGCTGTCGACTGGTGCGGAACCTGGATGTGGACCGAAATACCGTCTCCCTGTTTGACTGTGGTTAGTGGCGAGCCCCACCGCTTAGTGGCAATCGGACCGAGTGAAACAACGCCAAACTCGGAGGTATGGCTTGCGATCAAAGCCGAGGATGCATGGGGAAATCCGTGTTTTCAGTACTCAGGTGAGGTTGAAATCGAACCCGGAAACCTCAGGGGACTTCCTGCGAATTACCGTTTCCAGCCCCAGGACAAAGGTGTGAAACGTTTTGCTGGTATCACCATGCACTCTACGGGAGTAAGCGGAGTAACGGTGAGCGACAAAGAACACGGATTATATGCTGAAAGTAATCCACTTTGCTGTATTTCGACGCAGCCTGCTTACCGGCGCTGTTGGGGTGATCTTCATGGCCAGAGTGGTGAAACGGTGGGTACGAACACGGTGGAATCGTATTTCCGTTTCGCACGCACGAAAGCGCTGGTCGATTTCGCCGGACACCAGGGAAACGACTTCCAGATAACCCATGCGGTCTGGGATGAGATTCGACATCAAGCTAATGCCCAGAATGAGGACGGATCGTTCGTCGCTCTGGTAGGGTACGAATGGTCGGGAAATACTCCCTTGGGAGGTGATCACAATGTCTATTACCGAGAGGACAACGGCCCTCTCCATCGTTCCAGTCATGAACTCATCGACGACAAGTCGGACGCCGATACCGATTGTCCTCATGTACTAGACCTGTACCAAGCATTCTCTGATCAAGATGTACTACTCATACCGCACGTCGGAGGTCGTTACGCCAATCTCGAGTGGCACGATGCCCGTCTGGAACCGGTGGTTGAAATTTATTCGAATTGGGGCGAGTTCGAATGGTTTCTGCAAGAAGCGCTTGAGAAGGGGTACCGAGTCGGGTTCGTTGCCGGAAGCGATGATCACAAGGGCCGCCCCGGTGCTGCGTATCCTGGACGCGGCGCGTTCGGCGTCTACGGAGGACTGACGTGCGTACTGGCGAAAGAGCTCACACGCGCGGGAATCTTCGAGTCATTGAGGGCGCGCCGTTGTTATGGTACCACCGGGCAACGAATAATCCTGGATGTAAGAGCGGATGGCCATGTTATGGGATCGGAGTACTGCACTGACGAGCCTCCCGAACTCAAGATCGACGTGAAGGGTACCGCGCCGATTGAGCGCATCAGTCTGATGCGCGGTGCGACAGAGGTCCACCATTTTCCACAAAAAACGAAACGCGATCAATCGAAGGTCCGCATATCTTGGTCAGGGCAACGCATAAGAGCTCGAAATCGCCGCGTCGTTTGGGACGGCTCGGTGGAGCTTTCCGAAGGGCGGATTCTCGAAGCCCAAGGATATGCCTTCGACTCGGCGGCTGAAGGTATCCGTGACATCGACGAACGGCGAGTCAGGTGGGAATCAGTAACCACCGGAGACGAGGATGGGGTGATACTGACGTTGGAAGCACCGGACGATTCTGTGCTCCGGTTTAAGAGTGATGTCCTGACGCATGAAGTTACTCTGATGAAAATCAGATCCGCTCCGGTTATTGTTCATGCAGACGGGATCGAGGTCAAAGCAACTTTCGAATATCTGCCTTTAGGAACAGGCATGGAAGTGAGCTTCGCGTATCGTGAGCCGAAACTCGAACCGGGGTCACATGCTTACTGGGTTCGGGTAGTCCAGACCGACGGTGCCAAGGCTTGGGCAAGTCCGATCTATGTCGATGTCAATGACCAGAATAGCACTGAGTGAGAATCGTGTCTGAGTACATCATTTCGGTTTGATGGGGTGCTTCCGGTTTTGAAACGGAGTGGTTCAGCCGCTACTTGCCCGGACGTAGAACTGGTCAGATCTCCTTCAGCCCTGTGCCTGCCATTAGTTCTTGAGCCTCGATCATCTTGGTGTAGAGATCGCCTCGGGCTAATAACTCCTCGTGCCCTCCGATCTCTACCACTCGACCCTCGTCCATGACTACCAGTTGGTCGGCGTTACGGACCGTGGACAAGCGGTGGGCAATTACCAAGGTAGTGCGATTAGCGAGAAGTCTTCCCACCGCCTGCTGGATGAGCAGCTCCGTTCGTGTGTCCACCGACGAGGTGGCCTCGTCGAAAATCAAGATTGGAGCATCCTTGAGCAGCGCGCGAGCAATGGACAAGCGTTGCTTCTGTCCGCCGGACAACTTCATGCCGCGCTCTCCGATGACGGTATCGTAGCCGTTAGGTAGCTCATTGATGAATTCATCGGCGTTGGCTGCTCGCGTCGCCTGCTCAACTTCCGCAATACTGGCCTCCGGCCGACCAAACAAGATGTTGTCCATGACCGTACCATGAAATAGAAAGACGTCCTGTTGCACCGACGCGATGTTGGTGCGCAGATAGTCTAGGGGAAGGTTGCGGATGTCGTGGCCGCCGATCAGAATGGCGCCATGGTGGGGATCGTAATAGCGCGGTACTAGGCTCGAAAGCGTTGTTTTGCCCGCGCCGGTATGGCCCACTAGAGCCACCATTTGCCCTTCTCCGATCACAAACTCCAAGTCGTAAACCACCGGACGTCCCGGATCGTAACCGAAGGTGACACGGTCGAATCGCACATCCCACCGATGATCGTTGTCGGGCACCGCGGCATCGGGAGCATCGACTATATCCGATTCCACCGCCAAGAGTTGAAACACCCGGTCGGTGCTGACACTTGCTTTCTGTAGCACGTCGTTGATGGAGGCGAGGGTCAGGAAGGGTTGGTAGATGTGGCCGACGTACATGATGAATACGAAGAGGTCAGCCAAGGCGATGCGTCCCCCCAACGCTGCGTCGCCTCCACTCAGTATCACTAGGACGATGCCGATCCCTCCGACCGCCTCAATGAGACCAGAGGGGATCAGAGAGATCATATTGGCCTCGATCGATGCATCGCGAAACGACCGGCTGCGCTTTTCGATGCGACAGTGGGCCGTTTCTTCTTGGACGAACGATTTGATAATGGTGATGCCGGAGAGGTTGTCCTGAATTTGCGCCACCAACTCTGAGAGCCGCGAGCGCACCCCGCGCCATTTGCCTCGGACCTTGCGTACGTAGCGGTATACCAAGACCCCTGCCAGCGGGATGGGCAGCAAGGTGATCAATGCCAGATCGGCATCGATTGTAAAAAGGACCGCTATCATTGCGGTTGGGATCACCAGCGCGAGAACTGTTTCCGGAATGCCATGAGCGATGAAGTCCTCTACTGCTTCCACATCGTTGACCGAGCGGGCTATAAGATTACCCGTGCGTTCGTTGGCAAAGAAACGATGCGGCAACCGTTGTATATGGCGATAGGTCCGCACCATCAAGCGGTGGAGGACTTGGTAGGCGGCTATGTGTGAAAACCGTCCGTAGCCGTAACGGGTCAAACCACGGACGGCGTAGATTCCCAGCAATGCCGCTGTCAGCTCGAGCAATCCGAAACGGGCATCGCCTGGTACACCTTCGCTGACCCACAGGATGAGCTGGCGAATGAGCAAAGGTGGTAGCAGGTTGGCGCCGGCAAAAGCCAGACCACAACAAACGGACATGGCCAGCAAAAACCGGTTTCCTTCCAGCAGGTCATAGAATTGGCGAACAAATTTCATGATCGAATACTTGTTAAGCCAGACGATCGTGGATAGGACCATCGTGGTCACGGAGCCTACCGCCCGGGCGCCTCGCGAGCACGGACTGAATTTCACCAAGTATCGAAAGTGCGATCTCATCCGCGGTTTCGGCACCTATATCCAGTCCTGCAGGGCTGAAAATACGGGCCCTTTGCTCTCCAGTGATGATTTTTCCTTCTTTCGCTAAATCGTCGAGTAGTCGTTGGGTGCGTTTCTGGGGGCCCAATACGCCAATGTAGGCTATAGACCTATCGACGATACCGGCGAGCATTGCCTGATCCTGCAAATAGTTATGGCTCATTACCACGGCGACTGAACGATTGTTGAAGGTCAGGTCGTCGGGAAGATGACCGGTTTCCGCAAGGACCACCCGTTCGGCACTAGGAAAGTGCTCTTTGCGGGCGTATCGGGGGCGATGATCCGCGATCGTAATGCGCCAACCTAGCTCTCCCGCAAGATTCGCCAGCGGCATTGCGTCGTATCCGGCCCCGAAGATGAACAGGGTGATGGGTGGTAGGAGCGGCTCGATCAAAACCGAGGCTTCACCTCGCTCCAACTTGTAATACCGTGTTATGCCCCGGGCGACGGGCATCGTCGTGTTGTCTATGCTCGAGAGACTACTTACGGCGGCTTCGAGGATCGATTTCCTCAGGTGGGGATCGGAGATTTCATCCTGCGCTTTGCCGTTTTCATCGAGCTGTAAATGTTCACCCGGCAATGTTGTCGTGGTCCCTTTTGTCTCGAAGACGGTAGCGAGAACTCCGCGGCGGTTCTTCAGCGCACAGTCGTGCAGGAGATTTGGGTAGTGGAAACCGACGTCTCGGGGGAACCGTTCAAGCAAGACGTCGACGGTACCACTGCAACCCAGCCCGGTGCCCCATAGGACGTCCTCTTCGGTGGTGGCGTCGTAGTGAAGAAGGCGAGGAGTGTCGTCGGCGAAGACTTCGCTGGCGTTTTCACGTACGTCGCTTTCGAGGCAACCACCACCGATCGTGCCCAAGCTCTGGAGATCTGCTTCCACGAGCATGCGCGCGCCTGGACCACGATAAACCGAACCTGAGGTTCGGACCACAGTGGCGAGCACATATGGTTCGCCAGCCTGGCCTAGTGTCTTGGCTCGACGAAGAATGGTTTGCAAATCCTTCATGGTTGCGTCTCAAACAGCCGCAGCCAGGCTTGCTTGGTTGGATGCCTTGGTTCGATTCTGGCTGGTTCCAGGGGGTGGGGTTGAGGTAGGCTGGTAGCGCAAGGCGTCGTAAAGCCCGCCAGTGCGGTTACGGGTCAACACAAATAGGAGTGGTTTGGCGGGTGTTCATCAAGCCTCTTTTCACGGCGTAAAACTCCATCAATATTGCACGCGGGTTCTTTTGCGGGCAAGAAATGTACGGAGAATACCAACCTATTACGTGTGCGCCTTGCGCATCGTCAGACCATTGTCGTCTTCGTTGGGTTCAGCGGCTGCTTCGAAACGGCACCTTGGTACAGCTGCTGTTCGCTGGGAACAAGGTGCCGGTGCAGCGCTGTGGTTGCCGAATTCACCCACGGGTGCAACCTACAACGAGAACGCCATCGGAATCTCGTCTCGCAACTAAAAAGTAATTACTCATCTCACGCTGCCCAGAGATTCTGCGCCTGAAATTTTGCGCGTTGGTTTCGGGTTTACGGGACCCACATCAGTGAGAGCCCCATGGGTCGCCCCTTTCGATCGACACTCGGGCAGAACCCTCCAAACCTGTTAAACAGCTACATATTCATCTTCATCCCGGACCACGTCCCTAAATTCACCGAGATTGGGTTTGCTGTTTACAATCTTTCCGGTCAGCAACCGATCTTGCTACGACGTGGACACTACCAACGGGGGCGGGCACGTGGTCCACTGGGACGGACGAGATGAGTCTGGAAACCAGCAATTGGTAACGGGCGTGCAAGCTTCTTCTCCTCCGCTATCTATGCCGATCAATGGAACATTCACGCGGCTCATCTGTGCGCGTGTTTGACGCCATTTGGAGTGGTCCGTATTTCTGGCTTTATTGGGCTGTCATGGCAGACGAGCGACGCAAACAACTCGGATTCAACTATCTTTCAAGATCGTTCGATCTACGGATATAATGGAACGGGACCGTTTTCTGGGCATCACCGTGTTGGCCGATTACGTGTGCAGCGAAGGCGTCGAGCCGATTCTGTACAACGTGATGGAAAGGGCCGGGGTAAACGCCGTGGCAATAAATCCCACGGTTTCGGCGTTGGCGGCGGAACATGAGGGAACATTTCAACCGCCTTCCGACGCCGGTACGAGTCCGCGGTTGTTCGATCGCCCTCTGTGGGGGAAGAAGTCATTGTGGGTGCGGACGGCGCCTAGCTTCGAGCCCAACCGCTCGCTGTATGGCGAGACGCCATACGAACCGCGGAAAGCCAACACATTGACCCGTGAATACGGTGACATCATTGAAAGGTTTATCGATAGTGCTCTCGATCGTGGTCTCAAGGTCTATTTTCAGCTCAGTGCCGCGACTCCACCAAACCTCCGCGACGAGGATCTTCCCCGATTACCGGATGGCGGGCGACCTCAACGAATGGCGGAAACGGGCAGCCTAGCGAGTCCGGCGATTCGCACCTACACGCAGGCCTACGTTCGAGATCTGCTGGAACATTACCCGCGTATCAGCGGTTTTCGTCCTGACTGGCCCGAATACCCGTGTTACATGCTGGAGGAGGCGTTTCAGGACTTCGGGCCGCACGTAAAGATCTGGGCAGAATCTCGAGGGTTCGACTTCGAGAGCATGCGCGCGGAGGCTGGACGTCTTCTTGCCAAGCTCTCCGGTTCGTTGAATACAGAAGATCTCCGATTGCTAGCGTCCAGTGATGGTGGTGCAGCCGCGCGGTCAGACTTGGTGCAGCGCTTCCCCTCCATATTGGGGTGGCTGCAGCTAAAGCGGGCGTTATCGGTGGATTTGTTGACTCACTGGCGCGAATGGATCTCCGCTGCCGGTGGTGGTGACAAAGAGCTCTCGGCAAATGCGTTCATGCCGCCGCTATCTCAACTCACGGGCTTTGATTTCTCCGCTGCCGCACGTAGCTGCAATGCCATATCCCCCAAGCTCTACACTATGCACTGGGCCGCCATGATTGACTTCTGGGGCAGCGAGCTATTGCGGTGCAACTCTGACATCGAGGAGCAGGTGCTGGTGGCGGCTCTGGTGAACCTATTCGAGGTGGGGGGCGCCGCTGCGCCACGAACGATCGGGGGCTACCGCTATCCCGAGCCGGATCAGGAGCACCCGATCACGGACGAATGCCAGGCGGGTCGTATCGCTCAGGTGCATGAAAAGGTGCAAGGCCGGTGTAAGGTCACGCCGATTGTGCACGGCTACGGACCGTTCGACGATTTTTTCCGGCGACTGAAGGTAGCAGCCGCCAATGCACCCGATGGTATCTGGATCAACCGTTATGGCTATCTGAGTGATCAGAAGCTGGACGCAGTCGGAGACCTCTTTAGGACCAACCGCTGATTCTTAATACTGCAAGTTGAAACACAACAGCACCCATAACCACACTTCATCGCCACCCAAGGAATCGTTAGCAGTGCTCGCCGCTGGATTGGTGATTCTCCTTCTACTGCAGTACCGGACCCTACCAAAGCTGACTCCGTTACCAGCTGCGTACTGGAACTTCGACCATTTTCTAAAGGATTTTACGGCGACTGTCCGCTTAACGGCAGAGGACTATCTGCTGGCAGCCTCGCTGGTCATCGTCTTCGGGTTTTTGCTCGTGCTCGAGTGGCGACGACTGAGTCTAACCCGGCTCCTGGTTTGGGTATTTGCGACCGAAAACCGAACCTGGCTTGCTTTAATGATTCTAACCGCCACCTGGATACGCTTCTATTGGGTAGAGGGAAGCGGTAGATGGATAGGGGATTCCACCGCGCATCTGGCGTATCTGATCGCCGCCGCTCACACGATCAAGTCTTTCGAACTGCCTGTGTGGTCCAATCTGATCGGGGTTGGTACGCCATATCTCCAGTATTACGGTTTCCTGTACTTCTACTTCGCCGGTGCGATCGATCTGATTCTTCGCGACATCCATCTCACTACCAAACTGTCCTTGTGGCTGGGCCACATGGTGTCGGCGGCGACGATGTATTTGTTCGCGCGACAATTGATGAATTCGCGACCTGCAGCGTTCATGGCGGCTCTGGCCTACGTCGCCAGTTTCTGGCATACCCAGCAGGTGCTTCTGATGGGGCGTTACCCTCTTTCTCTCTTCTATGCTTTGCTGCCGGTGCCGTTCTATGTCTTCGAACGGTTCGTGAACGGAGAGAAGCATTACTACCTGGTGGGGATAGGAGGGATTGCGCTGGGAGCACTATCCATGATACACCCGGGCTACGGATTTTGGGCAACGTTTTTCTTGCTGCTATATGTTGCCTTGCGATTGGCTACAGAATCGAGAAACCGGCAGGCAACACTCCGCTTGTCCATTTTGATGACGACAACAGGCATTCTCTTCGGGGCGTACCTGACCTTGGGCATGTTTCTCGAACAGGATGGTACCGGTCTGCAGGCAGGGATAGATCTCGCGAATGTCCCAGATCCCTCATGGAAGCGGGTATTTTTGTGGTCCAACCTTTACTTCCCAATGGTGCCGCTGAAGCTGGAGGAGGCTGCTTGGTACGGTGGTTATCTGGGTATGTCGCTGTTAGGACTGGTTGCAGTTGGCGCTTGGTGTTTGATGCGCAGGCCCAGAGCAGCAGTCTCGATCGGACTGCCAATATTTGCGTGCTTGGCGATCACTTTTCTGCTAGTTTTCGGTTACCGTCTCAGTCTGCTTCAGGCAATCCCCTTTGTGACGGCACTAAATGCGGGACGATACCTCCTATTTGTCGTTTTCTTCCTGGCGATATGTGCTGGGTTTGGGAGTCGTGAGCTCATCGCTTTCCGCTCTCAACGCAGTCGTCGATGGGGCAAGCTGACGATACCGCTGCTCGTTGTAGTAGCCGACCTAGGACCGACTACTCTTCAACAGCCATTTGCTGTGGTATCGGGAGTGCTGATAAAGGACTCGGAAGTGCTGCTTGAACAACTGGAGGAACAGGAGCGCAGTACACCAATTCCGGTAAATCAACTTCAGGACGAGCGTCTGTTTTTGAATCTGGGCACTATGCACCCCTTCATTGCACCAACATGGCTGCTCAAGTGCACCGGATGGCCGATACCTCAGGCAGAACACCGACGTATTCTTCCCTCAATGATGGTCTTCGTCTCGCCTTTCGAGCGCTACCTAAGCCGGGTCATGCATTTTATGGATGACCCGGAGGTAGTGAGTGCCATCCGTCGGTCGAATGTCGTGATTGGGGGTTTGCACATGCTCAACGTGCGCAAACTGATGGCGGTCCAAAAGGACTACGCTGGATCCCGAGTATTCGAATGGAAAAGGGCTTCTCCAATCCTCGTATCCAATCGCCTCGAACCGCGGGCCGAACTCAACCAGGTCACTCCACCGGAGGAATTCATCGACTGGTCACTGGATCGATTTTCGGATCGCGATCCGCTACAGATCTTGCAGGAAGTATTTCCTGTAGCGGAATACATCGCCGCAACGGAAGTCCATGGCCCAACCAACTCGTGCAAGCAGATTTTCGTGTCAGATCTTGAGGTAATGCGGGACTTGGGGACAAAGCCCGTGGCGATGGTGCACGACCACCGAGTCTGGGATCAGCGTGTAGAGATTGATGTGGGAGTCAGCGAAGCCTGTTTCGCCCGCCTGTCATATGCCTATTTTCCAAGTCTCACCATCCGTGTCAACGGTGAAGAGGTGAAAGCAATGAAAACGAGCGCTGGCTTCGTAATGGTGCCTCTCGCTGCGGGAGATAACAGTATCGAGATCGAGGCGAAGCTGTCAATGCTGCGACGGATACTTTTCGGATTGGACGTAGCACTGGTAATTGGGACTGTCTGGTTGTGGTGGCGAGAGCGCCGCCAGCTCCCGACGAATTCACCATCAGAGCAAAACAGTGAATAAGTCACCACGGGGTCGTACCGGCGGCAGCCAGACACAACCTGCCGAGCGGATCGATATTCGTTATGGCGCTGGATTGCTTCGACAGGATAGCGCCAATTGGCCGGCGTTCGGGATTGTCACTACACCTACAGCATTGGAGACGGCGCAACCACATCTAGCAAAATCCGCGATTGGTACCGTGTACGCGAAATGGCTCGACTCCGGCCATCAGCGAGAACTTGCTAGTCTCATGACCGACGACGTAGAATTAATAGTTGGTCTGGGTGGTGGTCGCGCACTGGATGCCTCCAAGTATGTAGCGTTGGAGAAAGATGTACCGCTGATTCTGGTGCCCACCATTGTTTCTAGTGGCGCCATCATCCACGGTCATGTGGCAACTTGGCGCGGGCGCCGTTTGTACGGCAGTGTAGACGATTGGCCTTGGGTAGATTGCGAGTACGTTCTGGTCGATTGTGGTGTTACGCTAGAAGCCCCAGCTCATCTTCACACTGCCGGATTGGGCGACATAATTTGCGGTTACGCCGGTCCGGTTGAATCACAATGGCGTGCGGCGCACGGATACGGTCCTCCACTTGATCCCGTCGTTCCGCAGGAATTCGAACGGTATCACCAGGGGCTCATAGACGGATTCAAGCAAACCCTCGACTACGAAGGGAATCTCACCGCGGGCAGCATAAAACAGATCATGACGGCGCTGCAGTTGCGGGATTCTGCTCGACCCAAAATCTCCTCTGGAGGAAAAAGCGGCGATCACCCCTTCTGGGTGGCCCTCGAAACAATCAACGATCGCACCTGGATCCACGGGGAATTAGTGGCACTGGGAGCTGTGATAATTTCCTGGCAAGCGGGGGGGGACCCGGATGCCCTGATCGCGAAGCTCGAAGACTGTAAGGTTCGTTTTCGCCCGGAGGAGATGGGATTGTCGTACGCGGAGCTGCGTCGCGGATTGGAATTCGTGCCCACTTATATGGCCGAAGAACGGATACATTCCGTTTTGCGCCACGAGCCAATTACGGAAAAACAATTCGATCAGCTCTGGGAGTTCTTGCAAGATCGGTGAGAGAACGTCCGTAGCCTTATTCTTCCTCGTCCAACGCGGCGCCGCAATTTTTGCAGAATCTCGCGTCGGCATCATGTCCTTCACTTGAACAGGAAGGACATGCTTTGGTGCCGAACCACGAACTGCGATGCTGGACCATCTCCACCGTCACGATGCCGGTGGGCACGGCGATGATTCCGTAGCCCATTATCATCACCAATGACGCCAACATCTTCCCAGGTATGGTCTGGGGTGCGACATCGCCGTAACCTACGGTCGTCAAGGTGACAATCGCCCAATAGACACTTTGCGGAATACTGGAGAAACCGTTTTTCTCGCCTTCAATGAGGTACATGGCGGCGCCGACAATAACAGCTAGGGCTAGCACCGTTCCCAAGAAAATCGTGATCTTGCGGACGCTGGCGCGCAACGAGGCGTAGAGCATGCTGGCTTCGCCGACGAAACGTGTCAGCTTCAAAACCCGGAAGACGCGCAGCAATCGCAGTGCGCGGATGACGATCAAGGACTGGGCACCGCTAAAGAAGAAGCTCAGGTAGGAGGGGACGACGGCGAGGAGGTCAATTAGACCGAAGAAGCTGACGGCGTAACGCAAGGGCTGGCGAACCGAACAGAGGCGAAGAATGTATTCGATGGTGAACAGCACGGTGAAGGTCCATTCGGCAATTCGCAAATAATTGCCATAAGCGAAGCGGACCTTTTCGACGCTTTCCAACATTACGGCGACTACACTTGCAACTATTAAGATCATCAATGCGATGTCGAAGATCTTACCGCTACGCGTATCGGCCTCAAAGATGATTTCGTGCAGGTGGCTGCGTAGTCTGGAGGTCACGCTTCTACTTTCTAGTTGACGGAGCGACGTCGAAGTGAAAATAAAGGGGCATGACTGGCTGATACAATTAGAAGCCGGTTGCAATTGCTTGCGGCAGAAGATCGGCGATGGGCGTAAGAAGAGAGAGCTCGATGGTAGGACGACCCAAAGCTCTTGTGAAAGGGGTCTATTTTTCGAAATATCCTCGTTCGAGGCGAACCACCGTGAGGTGTTGCTTGTGGCTTTGTAATTGGATCGGCAAGCATACTGGTGTTTGCTAACGCTTTGCCGCGCTGCGAGGTATCACCGGCAACAGTAGATGAGAACGGTGGTCGATGTCGTGATATACCGTTTGCTCGGCGACCACCATCTCGGTGTCTGTCACACTGGGATTGCCCGAGTTCAGATTACGCTCATAACGAGGGAAATTGCTAGAAGATATTTCCAAGCGGATCTTGTGCCCGGCTTTGAACAGATTGCTGGTGTCCCACATATCGATGCGGAGCTGGTAAATCTCTCTTGGCCTCATCAGTTCGGGACGGTCGGTGCCGAGTCGAAACCTTCCTCGTGTAATTCCTTCGCAAAGGATGATCGCTTTTCCATTTGTTTCCACATCTACGAGGGCGGCAGTGAAATCGGTGTCGAGTGCGGTTGTAGACACGTGAACGACGGCCGATATCGGTCCCGTAACCTCCAAATCCTCTTCCAAGGGTGCGGAATCGTAAACCAGCACATCTGGCCTTTTTTCGATCTCTAGACGATCTCGAGGTCCACATAGATCGAAGCTCTGATACTGCGCACCCCAAGATGGTACCGGATCGTCAGGATTGTACCGGAAGCGATCTGGGGTACCTGCAGCGGCTGATTCAACTCTCAAATTTCCGCCAACCGTCGCTGCGTCGCCATTCGAATGCAGGTGTAACTTCGTCCACTGCGTCCGCGCCAACGGCCATTCGTTCTCGAAACGCCAGCAATTCGCGCCCATCACGAACAGGTTAATGGGGGGCTCGTTGTCTATGCCGGTGTCGATCCCCTTCAATCGCCTGTCGTACCAACGGGTATGCATCTGCACGATGTCGCAGCCGGCATCATTACCGAATTCCCGATCCTGATAAGCGCCATTGGGGCCCATCATCACTCGTCCCCAAGGCGAAATCTGGTGACTCCACGGACCGACGATCAATTTTGTGAGTCGTCGAGCCTCTTCGTTGCTCGCATGTTGCGTCCAGCCGTTGAAGAGCTTGAAGTTCTCGTGCACCAGCGAATCGTACCAGCCGGTTATGAACAGGGCAGGGACCGCTACCTCGCCATACCGGTCACGCAAGCTGTAGCGGCTCCACCATTCATCGTAGGCCTCGTGCTCAAGCACCCCACGGTAGTATGGATGTGTCACTGTGACCGGTTCCATCGCGTCGACCAGGGGCAGGTGACGGAACAGGGTGTGCTGATCAAGATGTTGCAAGGATTCGCTCTGCATCGATCGTCCGAGCATGTTGAGAAAGGTCAGGGCGACGGCGAGATGAATAACCCCATCGATGCGGTGGTGTCCGTAATTGTCCTGCTGTGAGGCAATGGGGGCGATCGCTTTTAGGTATTGTGATCGCAATGTTGCCGGTAGCGACTGGGTGAAGCCGGGGTACGACAAACCGAAAGTGCCCACCTGGCCGTCACACCATGCTTGACGACCGACCCACTCGTGGGTGTCGAAGCCATCGTTGAGCTCGCACATGTAGGGATCCCACTCGCCTTCCGAGTCTCCGCGCCCGCGGTTGTCCTGCATGACCACAGCGTACCGCGCGGCGGTGAATCCACGTGCCCAGCGGATGTAGCGCGCCTCCTGATTGTCGTAAATAGTACGCAGGAGCAGCACTGGCCAGGGGCCGTCCCCCTCGTGAGGAAGCCACACGTCCGCTGAAAGGTTAACGCCGTCGCGCATGGGGACTTTGACATCGAGCAGCAGGCGACCGGGAGGCACTAAGGGCAAAGTGTTGTCGATCATGATCGTCTGTGTATAGTCAAAACCTTGGTGTCTGACGATGCCGGCTCATCTCAAGTGCCTTGGATCAGGGGTTCGGCACTAGAGTGCGGAAGAGGTCTCGTTGTTGTTGGGTCCAACGATCCAGCGTCGATTCTAGGACGTATTGCGGTTCATCCATCGTGGCCATGTTCTGGGACATCATCCAGTATGGTCCGTATCCCACGTGTATGGTTTTACGTACCTGGTCCGAGCGGTTGGTGTGGCCACCGTGACGCAAGGCTTCGGTGAAGAGGATAGCATCGCCGGCCTTCACTGCCAGTGTAAAGGTCCCCGGTTCGGTGTCCGGATCTGTACCGTAGGGGCATGCTAGTTCGCTTTTGTGGGTCCCGGGAATCACAGTGAACGCCCCCTCGTCGGTGTTCACATCATGGATGAAGTAGATCATGCGCACCATCATGCAGTCGATGCGTCCGTCGGTGAAGCTGTAGCGATACTTGTGGGCGTGAGGGCGCCTACCCCCATGGTGTCTACTGGCGTTGCCGCGATACCTCACGCGGATCTCGGAGTTGTTGATGGTGGGGCGGGGTGCAATGATGGCGTGGATGTAGGCCATGGTGGGCGCGTGGTCTACGAGCAGATCAAAGGCGGAATCAGCATTCCAGAAATCCTCTATGATGATTGTTTGGCCTTCTGTTGCTTCTCCTTGGACATGGTAGCCCAGTTCCGAGTCGGCGTGATACTCCGAGCCCCATGCAGATTGTTTGCGCGGCGGCAGCGCCACACGTTCGACGGCATGATCGAGAAGTCGGTCTACGGCCGTGGTAAGCTGGGCCACCTCCTTGGTTTGGAGGAACTGCGGGATAACGATAAATCCCTGTCGGTCAAATTCGTATTGCTCGATCTCGGTCACGGCAATATTAGCACGATTGACATGGCTGACTAATTCACGGGCCTAGGTAGCCGGCCGAACAAAACGCAGTAGCGCCGTGTTTGTCAACGGCGATTGAGCACGTAGTATAGGCTTTACTTGAGCGGGATTTCCCCATGGCTATTATGTTCTCACTAGGAAATCATGATACGTAATATCTTCGACAAAGGCCCTGAAGGGTGGTGTTCGTACGACTATCACGCATCGATGGTCGGCGGCGGGACGAACATTTTTGTGCTGGCAACTTGGATGCGGCATGGCGGCGTGGGAAACAGTGGATATATCTGGGCGGACCAAAATCGCTGGAGCGCCGATACCCCCGAACGCCCGTTGTCAATACTTCCCTTTCTTTTCTACCGCAACTGGATTGGCGCTGATCCGATCGACTTGCGTGGTGCTGAGATGTCAGTCTATCTACGCGGTGACGACCTCATCTTGGATGATGCTTGTTGTATGTTCTGGGTTCACAGCGCTGCTACTCGCTGGCATTTTAGTGCCAAACCGATTCCGGTCCCGGAAGGTAATTGGCCAAACGAGCCGGTAGGTTTCACTCTGGATGTGGACGAATCGATGTGGCATATGAGTTGGACGGGCGATCCGCGGAGACCGACCAATCTGCAGGAGGTGCTGACGAACGCGGAAAGCTACGGGTTCTCGTTCGTTGGATTTACCGCCGAAGTAACTGGCAGGTTGTGCATGTCAGAATTCGCAATCAGGCCAGGAAACCGCTAGATGACCGCTTTGACAGCGATTGTAGGTGCCGGAATTGGCGGGCGACCGGATCGCGATTATAAATGCGCTCAGCCCGGCGGGACGTGTGCACCAATCTCTATTCGATCCAGAACGAGAATAGCCGGGCCTGCCGCAGGTAGAAACGCAGGCGAACTGGTTTTTCGAATACCAGGTCATGGGGGTGTTTCCACTTGAGTTTCGTTTTTGTGCTATCACCGGTGAACGGATCCGGTTTCTCGGCAGGCACCCAGAAACCAGGGTGTGGCCTGCGCGTTTCGCCGTCGACGATCTCGGCGTAAATCTCACCCCAGTCGGCGTTGGCGTTGATGTAGATGTCTTCCCCCTTGAGCTCGAACGGTTTCGTCAGAACCTGACCGCATTCACCGCCGTCTATAGAAACGAAGCCGTCAGGGCGCAGCTTGGCTAGAGAAAGAGCACCGCCATCCTCGAAGGTTTCCGGTTTCGCGCCGATGTCGAAAAGCGCCCGGGCGCGATCGAACTCTTTGAACTGGGCGATGCTGCCCGGTGTGCGCAGAGCATTGTAATAGCACCAGATCTCGCCGTCGTTGCGCACGATCGGATGTCCGGCCATCAACAACTGACAACAGCCGTAGTTCTCGTTGTCGAACGGTTCGATGCCGATGAAGAGGTCGCGGTTGCCGGCCCGTTCCCAGTTGTACAGATCTCGTGAAGAAGCCAGCTCGATCTGGTTAATGCGCGAATGATTGGTACCTGGTGGAGGCGCCGCGCCGAAAGGATTAAAGATGGTCGGGAAGCCGATGTAGAATCCCTGGTATGGGAACACTGCCATGTTGTAACACTCGGCGATGTAATCTTCGTTGTCTCTGATGGGAGGCGCCAGGTAGGCTGGGTTCTCGATTACCTCTTTCACCCTCTTGCGTCGGTTCTCCCGGTCGATCTCGTCTGTGTGGAATATCAGCTTAGGCTCCGTAAACTCTTGGAAGTCGGCGCTGGTGGATAAAAAGACGGAACGGCCCCAATCGGTGCCCTGCTTTACCATTGCCAGAAACTGACCTGATTGTACGTCGTGGGTGAACTGGGACTCGTCGGAGCTGACGATGGGCGGGGTATCCACAAGGGTCCAGCGGAAACCGTCGGGCGACACCGCAGGATAGCGGTCATTGCCACTCAACAACCCCTTGTACCTTCGGCTCGGTTTGGGATCGGTCTCATCACGAACAATGTGTATGGGTCCTCCGGGACCACCCGCAGACGAAGCCAGGTCAGGGTTGGTTTCATCAAACTCGGCAACGTCCTGAGATTCCCAGTGTTCACCGTCTTCGGAGATTGCGTATCCTCCCATATACCACCATTCCCAAACGCACTTCTCTGAGTTCCACTGTGGATTGCTACGGCTCTGCACCCCTCCGTTTATCAACGGGCCCCACTTCTTCGGGGAATGTAGTGTCTTGGACGTGCCGGAAGCGGTCTCAATTGCGTAGTCGTCGACGAAAAGCTGGTGGTAGTTTTTAGGATCGATCAATTTGAGGCTCATGGGCTCCCTCGCTTCGTCGTGAGCGTTTTTTGTCGGACACGGAGTAATAGGCAATAGAGATCTGGCGTCAATGGAGCATTTCCCAGACGCTGAGCTTTCCGCAGATCCGACAATAATGGCACTTCTGATGGTCTTGGGCGTCAACGTTCAAATGTCGCATATTATCGACCATAGATCGGGAGACCAGCTTTAGGGCGCAAGGAAAAGAGATGATCGAACGATTCGGTGACGGACGCGATTGGTTTAGTGAAAAACGGTTTGGCCTGTTCGTGCATTGGGGACTCTACGCCATTCCTGCCTGGCACGAGCAACATCAGTGGCGGGGACGAGTGGATCGCACGAAGTACGGGGAACTCGCGTCCCAGTTTAACCCAACTGAATTCGACCCCGAGGCGTGGCTGGATCTGATGGAAGGGGCCGGTATGCAGTATATGTGCCTGACCACCAAACACCACGACGGCTACTGCCTGTGGGATACTAATCAGACTGACTTTAAGGTCACCAACTCTCCGTATGGGAAGGACGTTTTGGCGATGCTGGCGGCATCTTGCCAGCGTCGTAGCGTTCCGCTCTGCCTCTATCACTCGGTGGTCGACTGGCATCATCCGAACTACCCGAACCAGGGGCGGAGTCACGAGCTTGAAGGTCCCCTTCCGAGGGACGAACCCGATATGGGGCGTTACACCGAGTTCCTGCGAGCCCAGGTCCGTGAACTTTGTACCGGATACGGCAAGATACACGGGCTTTGGTGGGACATGAACGTGACCGGGATTCGCGACACCTCGATCAACGAGATGATCCGCGAGCTGCAGCCGGATGCGGTGATCAACAACCGGGGTTTCGACGACGGCGATTTTGGAACGCCTGAGCGTGACTACGACCGCAGTGTCGACGAGATTCGCCGTTTCACGACTCGAACCGAAGCCTGTCAATCGGTGGGTCGAGAGAGCTGGGGATACAAGGAGGACGAGGATTACTATTCGGAACGCCACCTGATCCGTAGTGTGGACCGCACCATGGCCAAAGGGGGCAACTACCTGTTGAACATCGGCCCGAAAGCGGACGGCACCCTTCCGGAGAAAGGAATCCAGCTGCTACAGAAAGTGGGTGACTGGTACAAACGGGTGCGTGAATCGTTCGACGATGCCGAGCCGGCTTCGGAGCTGACCAACAATGGTGAGGTGCTGCTGACGCGTAAAGGCAATAACCTCTACGTTCACCTTACCCAAGATCCTACCTGCTCGCGCGTGGTGCTCGATCCACTCGCAACGGCACCCAAACGTGCTGTGGTGTTAAACAACGGCGAGGAGGTGGAGGCCGAGGTAGATCTCATTCCGACGAGAACCATGAGCAGAGAAGGCATTCTGAAGGCTGTCGAACCCTGTCTCAGAGTGCGTAACCTGCCCATCGATGAGCTGGCTGGCGAGGTAGTCGTGGTCAAGCTCGAGTTCGATGCCTTTCCGGCTTGAGAAGGTGAGAAAATGAGTCGGCGAAGAAAATTCTGAATGGCCTAGATGTGCGATACGCCAAAACTGGATGTTGGCCGTCGGTTTCTGAGTTTGGAGTTCAAATGCTCGCCGATATCACCATTTAAATAGTTACGAACAGTTAATCGCGCGACGAGGAGAGCCACGTGAAGTTTGGAAAAGTAACAGGACTCGAAAAACCGGTAAGCCGATTGGTGCATGGCACGATCATGCTGAGCTCCGAAGAGGTAGAAAAGGGTTTCGAGCTGCTCGACGCGGTGTACGCCGCCGGCTGCCGTTGTTGGGACAGCGCTCATATCTACGGCGGGGGTGACTGTGAGCGCGTGCTGGGCCAGTGGAGCGAAGCAAGAGGGAACCGTGAGGGGATTGTGGTACTCACAAAAGGGTGCCATCACACCTCTGATCGTCGACGGGTAACGCCGTACGATCTCACCTCCGAGCTCTTCGATTCGCTGGCGCGACTCCGCACCGACTACATCGATATTTACGTTCTGCATAGAGACGATCCCAATGTATCAGTGGGACCGATCGTCGAGACCCTCAACGAACATCATGCTGCAGGACGGATCCGCGCTTTCGGAGGTTCCAACTGGGAGACCAGACGGATCGCGGAAGCGAACGAATACGCCGACAAACACTCGATGGTGCCGTTTGCGGTCAGTAGCCCAAACTTCAGCCTGGCTGAGCAATTCGACGAACCGTGGCCGGACTGTGTTACCATCAGCGGTTCGCAAAAGGCGGCCGACAGAGCTTGGTACGCTAAAGAGAGAATGCCGTTATTCTGTTGGTCATCGATGGGCCAAGGGTTCTTCTCCGGGCGTATCTCTCGTGCCAATTGGGAATCAGCGAAGGAGAACTTTCCCGAGCCCGTGGAGCGTGCCTATGCCCACGAGCTGAACTTCCAACGACTCGACCGGGTGGATGAGTTGGCTCGCGAGAAGGGGATGACAGTGCCGCAGGTTGCTTTGGCGTGGGTAGTTCAGCAACCTGAGCTGGATATCTTCGCACTGATCGGCACGCTCACGGGGGTTGAGTTCAGCGAGAACCTCAAGGCGTTGGAGATTGAGCTAACGAAAGAAGAGCTAGAGTGGCTCGATCTGCGGCGCGCGAGCCGCTGATCGGGCAAGTTCACATTGGAACGAATGCACTCAACTAAGCTACCTCATTCAATCGTGACGACATCGGGCGGAAGCAGTTTGAAGCCGAGTTGGTAACTCCCGCCTATATCGACCGCTTTCATCCAGGCCATGGCGCTGTTGTAGACGTGTTTCTGCTTATCGTTGCGCAAGGTGATCTTGAACGGAAACGGTGTCGGTAACTCTAGACAGACCTCTCCTTTGGAGCGGTCGATGCTGCACGCCGGGAGATCCCCAAACTCCAGGTGAGATCCATGTTAGCCGTAACGACATCTTGGCTGCCGCGAATGCCTTTCTCTCCTTCCCGATCCGTATGCTGAGCAATTCTCCAACGGGATTGCTATTTGGCGAGCAGAGGTTGGGCTTCGAATAATGGAGCACAATGGTCGTTTACAGTTGTTTTTCCTCCTTCGCGTCGCCGCTTCGATGAATACTCATTTTGACTCATAAGAAACCATTGAGTCGAGCTATTCTTACCACTGGTCCTGTCTCCAAGGCGCTCTTCCGTCTGGCGATGCCAATGACTATTGGACTGCTCTCCGTCGTTTTCTTCAACTTGGCGGACACCTATTTCGTATCAAGGCTGGGCACCGAGGAATTGGCAGCCATGAGCTTTACGTTTCCAGTGGTGATGGTTCTCTTTGGCGTCTCGTTTTCGCTGAGCACGGGAACTGCCTCTGTGGTGTCGCGCGCGATCGGTGCTGGCAACGAGAATCTCATAAAACGCGTCGCCTCCGACAGTCTCACCCTGTCCTTTCTCATCGTAGGCCTAGTCGCGCTGGCAGGAATGATGACTATTGATCCCTTGTTCACCGCGATGGGGGCGAGTCCGGAGATCCTCCCGCACATCCGGGATTACATGTTCATCTGGTATCCCGGCATTGCCTTTCTGGTGGTGCCGATGGTGGCCAATGCCTCCATTCGCGCCCGTGGTGACACTAGGGTTCCAGCTATGATGATGGTGGGTGCCATGGTCACCAACCTGATTCTTGATCCGATCATGATTTTCGGTTTATACGGTTGTCCCCGCTTGGAGTTGAAAGGTGCTGCCTGGTCGACCGTGATCTCCCGCGGAGGTACGATGATAGCCGCGCTCGCCGTTCTGCATTTTCGCGATCGCATGCTTGATTTCCGTACGCCGACTATGGGTATGGTATGGAAATCTTGGAGGGCGATCCTCGGCATCGCCGTACCGGTTGGCGCCACTAACTTGATGCAACCTATCGCCATGGGCGTGGTCACTCGTCTGATCGCCCAATTCGGTCCGGCGGCGGTGGCAGCGTGGGGAGCCGGGGAACGGATCACCGCATTTGCGTTGATACCGGTGATGGCGGTTTGTTCCGCTCTTGTGCCCCTGGTCGGTCAAAACTGGGGCGCGCAGAAGTACGACCGGGTGAATGACGCGCGCCGATACGGTTATCTGTTCTCAGTGGTCTGGGGATTGTTGATACTGGGTATTATGCGGTTGGTGGAGAAGCCAGTGGCGTCGGTGTTTAGCACGGAACCGGGCGTACTTCAAGAGATCTTGCGATATCTGTGGATCATGCCATTCGGCTACGCGCTCTTTGGCGTCTTGAACGTCAGCGAGGAAACATTGAATGCGGTTGGGCGCCCAATGGTGGCAGCGTTGCAGACGTTAATTCATATGTTTGTTTTTTACGCCCCTCTAGCCCTCCTCGGGGCTTATCTACTCGGTTTTGCTGGCTTGCTGTATGGGGTGACTGCCGCAAATCTGTTGGGCGGCGCTGTTGCCTACGTATTGTCCCAGTTTGTTTGCCTCAAAGCTGCAGCCCGCTCCTGACATTACAGATCGTCCTGACGACGTCCTTCGCGACGTACACCATCTCTCGACACCAAACCGGCACTGATCAGCACTAGAATTTTGACGATTTACTGTTCTTTCAGGTTAAGCCCGTGCGGCATGGTGTTGAAACAGATCTAGGGTATAAGCACCAAAAGTAGCGCGGCACTCGGCATCTTCAATAAGAACAGTTTTGGCCCGGCACGCAGTAGTGGCTGGCCAACAAACAGATCTCGAGTGTCATCTTCCACAATTCCAGATTCCGCAAAAACATTTCCGGGCGCTACCAATAAACGGTGCACTACACAAGGCTCTGGGCCGGGTTGATGTTGCACGCCTTGAGGATCCCGAACCGAACGAAAATGATTTAGAGCAAGATACGCGGGGATGTCTCAACTGGATATCCAGTTGGCTATGGCGAGGTCGATTTGATCAAACTGAGGAAATATATGGCCACTCCCCGACGTACGATTTGATTGCCGTTTCTTGTTCTCGCAGTGTCCGCCTCGCGGCAATGGAAATTCCACTTCTTCCTGCAGCGCAGTCTTGCCGTTTTGATCGCGAATCTGCAGTCGCAGGACGACGCGGTTTTTGTGCCATTTGAACTCGATGATCCCGTAGTTGAGCTGGTTGAAAAACGATCCTAGTCGGTGGCGGTTCGGCTCCGTTTCCAAGCTCCAATAACTGTGAGTCATGCCGCTAGAGGTGATTTCGTAAAACGGGGATGCCAGGTCGGATCGGCGAAGTCGTGATATCTCGGCGAGATGACGGTCGCCGCTCAAAAACAGCACTCCCGCGGCCCCGCTCTTGATTAGGGTCTTTAGTAGCCTTTTGCGAGCCTCAGGGAAGTTCGCCCACTTTTCGTATGAATGGTCTTCCGGTAAGACCTGAATGCTAGAAACCACCAAGTGCACCGCCGCCGTGCTTTCCTGCAGTATTTTCTCGAGCCAGTGCCATTGGGCGGTTCCCAAGACATCCGCGTCAGCTCCTGGCGGTTCACGGTGATAGCGGGTGTCCAGCAGGATCACCCGCACCTGTTGCCCGGGCGGACCGTAACTGTAGGTGGTGTAAATCCCGTCCCGCTGGTGACGCTCGCTGCTTTGCGGTTCACCCAAGAAATCGAGCAGCAACTGCTGGCTTTCTCGCTTTGCGGTAAATTCCTTGCCGGCATTGTTCTTGCCGTAGTCGTGATCATCCCATGTGCCGATAACTGGACACGATTCCGTCAACCTACGGTATCCCGGGTTTTGCAGCTGGGTCCTGTATTTGGCGCGCATGACACTTGTGTCGGCGGTGTCCGCGTAGATGTTGTCTCCCAACCATATCCAGAGTTCCGGGGAGTCAGCCACGATTCTTGACCACAACGGCTGAGCTCGGTTCTGCCGGTTGCACGATCCAAACGCGATGCGTTTGATGGGGTCTGAATGCGGCTCTGCCGACAGCGGCACCACGGCGCTGATTGCCAACGAGCAAAAGCCGATCAATCCTCCCGCGACGCCAGCTCCGCCAATCATGCCGAAGCGTGCTTATCACGAGCGCGTAACCGGCCGAACCATATATAACCGAGGGTCTCGAGTGCCATTGCCAGTCCGATCATACCCATGCCGACCGCGAATGGTGCGCGCACGCCGTATATGGAGCCAATAAAACCCCCTCCCAATGAGCCGATCAGAAATCCCATGGCGAGAGTGCCTTCATGCATGCCGCTGGCGAAACCGCGGCGGTTGCCGAAGCCGGTGATGGCGTAGAATATGCCGGAGAAATAATTGTATCCCATCATCACCCCGATAAGAACCACTCCTAGGGTGAGCAAAGGTACGTCACCTGCCACGGTGATGATCAACAGGCCGACCATGGCGACTGTTTGTGCACACAAACCGGGTAGCAGCCGGAAATGCCAGAAGCGGCTAAAATGAAGTCCGAAGTAGGTGGCGATTACTAGGAACCGACTGCTCATCAGCATGGATCCATGAATCGGGGCACTGATTTCCAAGGTGGTCATCAGTTGGGGCAGCACGAAAATGATCAAACCCATGGAGCTGCTGCCGGCGATATTGGCGATCCACCCGAAGATGGCAAACATCTTTCTTCGCGTTACCGGCACCTCATGCATGGGATGTTGCGGTTCAGTTGATGGCGTCGCCTCGTTGCCTTGGTCCAAGCTAGGTTGACCATTCTTCTCACGAACCGATGAAAACAGATTGAGCGCGAAATGACACACAGCGAGCACGAGGCATACCTTGATGCTGACAGTGGCTCCAAGGACGAACAAGAAACCACCGAAAAACTGGCCCGATACCATGCCCAGATTCCACGATAGGCAAAAGAAGATGAGTGTCCGTGTGGGTCTGGGGCGATTCACATCGCCGTCGGACCCTGCGCTTAAAAGGGCGATCACGGGTGGAATGATGAGCGCGGAGGCCAAGCCCATCAGCACGGCTTGGAGATAGATCCACGGGACCTCGAGGCTCCACAGGCCAATACCGAAACTGACCCCCATCAACAACGATCCGGCGGCGATCATTCTTCGCCGATCCAAGCGATCAGCGAAATGACCGAACAGCGCCGCACACAAAGCGACAGTCAGGGAGAGACAGCTACCGAAGATTCCGAGACTGATGAAGTTGCCATCCTGTTCAGCTAGATGTCTGGTCACCGTGAAAATGAACAGCGACAGACCGCAGTCGCCTATCCAAACCAACAGATAAAGCAGAGGTCGTTGCGCAGATCGATGTTTCACTAGTGCCCGGAAAGGACTATCGAGGCTCGACGGAGGGATCGAATTTTGCACTCCTTCAGCAGGTAATGGCATTGCAGCAGGTTGTTGACCCAGAAGCTGATATCCACAGTAAACAGCGCCCGGCGAGCGCGGAGAGCAACCAGGTAGACCGGCTGAAAGTCCCAGCGACTATCCGTGAAGGGGTCAGACATCCGTTCGAAACGGCTCAGTTGCCTAAACTGATCGCGGTATCAGTTGTGGACGGAGTTGGAAGCAGTCCTAACATACTCTACGGTAGCTTCTGCCAGTGGTGCCACTCAGGTTGTGGCTCTTCGAACACATAGGAGCGGTCGCTCCCGCCGAGTGGCCGAGATTCGTGATGGAAGCCGAAGGTGGTATACCAAAGGGTGTCCGCGAACGTCAAACTTGGAGAGCGATCGTGATCACCGAACAATCCCCCGCAACTGTTTAAACATCTATTATATACTGCTACAGATCACCACCAGTTCGCACTGCTCGACCGACGGCCAATTGGGACCTATGCCGGGCCCTGATCGGTGCCAACCAGCGGGGGAATGGGTTCCTTCGAGAAGGACGAGAACGTGGTTTTCGCCGTTGACCAACGGCGGATTGTCCACGACCAACCAGGTGTCACCTGTCGAGTTTGCGACGCTTCGCGTTGTCTCCAGATGAAACTTCGTTCCGTTCACTTCACAGGTAAGGCGATCAAGGTTCAGCTGGATGTCACTGAGCTTCAGGCGTAGCTCGGTCCTACGAATGCGTCCACTGGACATCCCTTCTTCCACGTCGTCTTCCACACACAGACGTAAGGCGTGGAGCGGACCCGCGCCGCGTCCTCGAAGCGAAACCTTAAACGGAATCTGTGCTTCGAAATCGCCCGGATATTTCACCGGGCAGAGGTTGTAACAACGGTTCAATTTTGCAAGACGTTCCGGGTCGGCCAAATCGTGAAGAAGCTGAAGATCCCCGCGGGTGAAGCGGTCCGAAGCGTAGAGTCCCATGTTTCCGCCGAACAACGGTGGATAATCCACCTCGGGAAGGTCGCAGGGATCATCCGGGGCGACCGGTAGGGCGCGCTCGTGTCCGTAATCGTAGTTGAACAGATGAACGCCGGTTGCACCTTGGCGATATGCGTTCAGTGCAATTCCCCTCCTGACCGTCGGCTGTCCCGATTCGTAACCTTCCTGAGGGGAAGCGTTGGGGACAACGGACGAACCCACATATACCAGCACATCGCTATTTTCACCGGCGGCCACCGCGCGCGGGACATCGTTTTCAAGCTGCCAGTGTCCCCCAGAGGAGATAGCAACCATGTCTACCAATCCTTCGCGAATCCAATGTTCCGCGTCCAGACCCTGTTCCGCGCAGGCATCGAGACTGGAGGCGACGCGACACAACAGCTTGATCTTTCTGTCCTTTCGTTTCTCGTGGCCACGGACGATCTCGCGAGCGTGCTCCATAAAGGCGTTCATGGTGCCGATATTTCTGAACCCCTCAAAACGTTTAAAAAAGGGGAAGTTGCGGCAGAAATCGAGCTCGAGTCCATCGACGGCGTAACGGGTTAGCACCTCATCGAAACGTCCGAGAAAACGATCGCGCACCTCCTTGAGAGCCCAGTTCCATTGCCAGCAGAAGTTGAAGCCGCGGCCGTTCCCTGTGAGTTCTCCGGCACCGATCAAAAGATGTTGGTTCTCCAGCACGAATTTCGAGCGTCGGCCGTCGGAGGCGCGATACTCAAGGTTGGCGTTGGCGGCGTTCATGCGGAACGAAGCGAAGATACCGAGACCGAGTTCCCGGGCACTATCAACATACTGCTGATAGATGTCGTGACCGTCGTCGATCATCGCTCGCATATTCATCTGCAGCAGGTCGCTGGGTTCGATATGGGTGGCAAGAGGAGAGCGCAGCTGACCGTTTTTAGTTAGCAGATCGTCGATGCTGTCACCGATGGTGTCCCCCCACAGCTCCCCGTAAGGACTGCCTCGCCAACTGAGGTCGTCGTTCACACCGGCAAGCGCGCAGATCACGTCGACGCCAGTGTCGGCGAGAGGTTCCATTACCTGGGTTATGTCCCGCGGATTACGGCGACGAAGGTATTTGAAGGCGTGGCACCCGTCCAAGTTGAACAGGATGCGTGGTGGCCAGCGGTACAGTTGGTCATTGGCGCTCATAAGCTCTCACTCCACGTTACACAGAATGGCTACGATCTTGTTGCTTGCACCCGCCGCAACGATTGCGCCAGGCAAGACTCGCGGCGCCTAACGTTCCACTTCACGTTCCGGAATGGGCACGTGGGGCCACGGATCGGGCACAGACTGGACCCAATCTGCCAGTTCCGCGGCCAGCTGGTGTCGGATGGCGCTCGATCCCGCATCGTCGATCAGGTTGAACGTCTCCAAGGGATCGTCGACCAGACTGTATAGTTCGTCTCCTCCATCCACGCTTTCAACGTACTTCCATCGCTCTGTTCGCCATCCGCGCAATGGATTTGGCCGCTCGCCCCAGTTGGAGGAATGATACTCCAACGCAAGTCCCTTGCGCGTGGGCGCATCGTTACCTTGACACAATCCTCGGATATCTACTCCGTGCGTGCCAACGGGAGCGGCGCCACCACACCATTGGACGATGGTGGGAACTAGATCGACATGAGACACCAGCTGCTGCGTGCGATGAGGGGTGGCTAGCCCTCCTGGAGGGCGGATCAGCAAAGGTATCTTCACTAACTCCTCATACATTACAGCGCCTTTGAAGAGCAGACCATGGCTTCCCAACATCTCGCCGTGGTCTGAGGTGAATATCAGCAAGGTGTTTTCTAGCTGATTGGAGTCGATGAGCGCTTCCAAGATGGTTCCAACTAGGTGATCGACATAACTCACCGCGCCACAATAACCGGTCCACATTCTTTTGAGATCGTCGTCGGAAAAATCGGCGGAATAGTTCAGCTGCCAGTCGCTCCGATTGCTCAAGACGCAGGTGCCTGTATCGCTTCTGACAGTTTCGGGCAATACCATGGATTGATAATCGTACATCTTGTCAAATGGCCGCGGACAGGCAAACGGTGGGTGGGCCTCGGTACAAGAATAAACCAGAGCAAACGGCTGTTCCGAGTTGCTTTGGTTGCGGATGAATGTTGCCGCCTGGCTCGCATCGCGCGTCGAGCGGTGGAACGCCAGCGGCAGCAATGAGCTCCCCACCTTGGTCCGCGCGTCGTAATCTGCTCTGTCGACGTCATTCCCCTTGAGCTTGCCACCGATCTCGACGCCGATCTTTCGGGTAAATTGGAGCATATCGTTCTGCTCCGGATGTCCCGTGTCGTAGTCATGGATTCCGGCGCGTGTGACAAAGTCCTCGAATCCCCGACGGTCGGCGCCGGTGCCGAGATGCCACTTGCCTACGTAGGCACAAGTATAATCAAGGGCTTTGAGATAGTCGGCCAGGACCTTGACATTGGGATACATACGGATCTCGTTGGAAATTGGCCGTTCCTGGTAATTGGCGACCATCCCGGTTGCATGGGGGAAGAGCCCGGTTAGAATGGACGAACGGGCCGGTGAGCACATCGGCGTTGTGCAGTAGGCGCGATCGAAGCAAGTAGAACTCGCCGCAAGCCAATCCAAGTGAGGAGTTCTGAGTGGTATCCGACGGGCACCGGGCATGGTATCGGCTCTTTGTTGATCGCTGATAACCAATACCACGTTTGGTTTTTTACTGGATGCCATCACCTGATTAACATATCAGATCTGATTCAGTGGCCGACATGAGTGTTGCCGCGACTTGGGTTATTTGAGTATCCAAAAAAGAAAAACTTCGAGATTGACGGTGGCGAGGTGTACGGAATAGATATCTTTCTCATTTCCCAGATACTGGCGGCGATATCTTTCGGTTTTGGCATCGCATCTTATCAATTCGAAGGTCGGCGCGCAATTCTTCTGTTTCTGGTCGCCTGCAATGTCTTCAACGCAACGCACTTCTATCTGCTGGGCAGGCCGGGCCCCACCTCCATGTTGCTGGTCACCGGGTTGCGTTATTCGGTGGCGACCATGAGCACCGACCGGCGGCTCATGGTACTGTTCATGGCAGCCACCATCGGGGTTTATCTTGGCTATTCCGCCAATATTTTGAGTATCCTGTCGTGTGTCGGCACCTTAATCGCTACCTACGGAAGCTTCCAAGCCGACAGTTGCCGGCTGCGTCTGTTCGTCATGGTTGGCAATGCTATGTGGGTGCTGCACAACTTTCTGTCGAGTACGCCAGTAGGGGCGGTTATGGAGCTCTCGTTTCTGACCAGCAACCTTGTCGGTTACTGGCGCCACTGCAGAAGAAGATCGGTAGAGCCGGATGAGGTCGAACCAAGAAACTAGGAGATGCTCGATCAGCACGGCACCTCACCGATTACCGTTGTCCGGTGCATGTGGCGGATCTCTTCGTAGTCGGCTATCGCATAATGCATCGTGCAGCGATTGTCCCAAATCACCAGATCTCCTTGTTGCCAGGAATGCCGGAAAACGAACTCGGGCCGGGTACTCTGTTCGAACAGGAACTCCAGTAGAAGTTTGCTCTCAGCGGTGTGCAAACCCACCATATGTGAGGTGTTGCCCGGGTTGACGAAGAGGCATTTTCGCTCAGTTTCGTCGTGGGTCCGAATTACCGGATGCTCGCTGCTGTTCTGGCCCTTTAGGTCATTCTTTTCGATCTGCTCTTGGGCGAAGCCGATTGCTGTGTTGACCGCGAAGTCGTGACGTGCGTGCAAGCCGCCCAAGAATTTTTGCATTGCAGGAGACAGAGATTCGTAGGCGAGATACATGTTGGTGAACAGGGTATCACCTCCCAATGGTGGCACCTCGATGGCGTGCAGCAACGAAACCATGGCTGGCTTTGGTCGAAAGGAAACGTCTGAGTGCCAGTAGTTGCCGGCCCGGATCCGGCCTTGGGGCTCGCCGTCGACGATCTTGTTAGAGGCGCGGAAGATCTGTGGATAACCGGGTAACAGGTATTTGGCGACGGTGTCTTGTAGCTGTTCCCGGTCGCCGAAAAGCTCGCCAAAACGGCGGCTGAAATTGATCTGCTGGTCTGGTGTCAGCCGCTGGCCCCGGAAGACGAGCACGCCGTCGTTATCATTTAGTGCTCCGCGGATTTGAGCGAACTGATCTTCGCTAATAGGTTGCGCCAGATCCAAATCACGTATCTCGGCACCCAAGGCAGGACAAAGATGTTTGAGATTCAAACTCATAGATAGGAAGAAAACTTGAGATCATCCAGACGCATCGATTTTGATTGCCTAGCGCAATGCTCAAACGAAACGGAATTGCCAAAAGTCGGTCAAGTTCACGGCAGGCGATCGGGATAATGGTAGAGCGACTCGGCAGATTTGTGGATTCGAACGGATTCCAATACGGGATCCTAAGCGTCATTGTGTTCGCGGCGCTGCTGGTTGGTTTGGAAACCTCGCCGGATCTCGTTTCGAGGCATGGCGACTTGTTACACCTCCTCGACAAGATCGTCCTGTGGATCTTCGTGGTCGAAGCGGCACTCAAAATATCGAGATATGGCGGCAAGTGGTATCGCTACTACTGCGACCCGTGGAATGTTTTCGATTTTGTGATAGTGGTTGTCTGTTTCCTGCCGATCGGGGGCCAATATGCGGCCGTATTGCGACTAGCCAGGGTCCTGCGAGCACTGAGGCTGATCACCGCGATTCCGCGACTGCAGCTGCTGGTGGGTTCATTGTTGAAGTCGATCCCGTCGTTGATCTACGTGGGTGTCCTGCTCAACGTGCTGTTTTACATTTACGCGGTGTTAGGCGTATTCATTTTTCGTGGCAACGATCCGGTGCACTTTCAGGATCTCATGACCGCATTGCTTACCTTATTCCGGGTGGTTACGCTCGAGGACTGGACCGACGTGATGTATATACAGATGTACGGTAGCGATGCTTACCCGGGTTACGAAAATTTCGCTCAGGCTCATCTGCGGGAGGCTTCACGGGCCTTGCCGGTCATTGGTGCAGCGTACTTCGTGTCCTTCGTGATGATGGGTACCATGATCGTATTGAACCTGTTCATAGGTGTAATCATCAAATCGATGGATGAAGCGCAAGCCGAGAGCGAGGCAGGAGAACGACGAAAACACTTGGAGGCGGACGGAGAGATCAGCGTTGGCGACGAGATTCGTTTGATCGAGGAGGAGGTGGACAAGATCTCCAGACGTCTTGGAGAATTGCGGCGGCGAGACGACAAACGAGGCAGGAGATGATGGATGTGGAAAAAACGAAGGAGCAATTGCAGGAGGTCGGATTCTGCTTGGTGAAACAGGTGATGCCCGCAAAGGAGGCGGAGCATATGGCGGCTCGTTGCTTCGAACTGCACGAGCAGCATTTCGACAGCGAGCAGAAGTACCAATCTCTCCAGGGACTCATGAATCTCGATCGGCTTTGTTGGCCGTGGCTCGCGTACGCACCTCTACTAAAAGTGGCCCGGGCGCTCATGGGATCGAACATTCGGCTGGCAGAGGTATGCTCGAAATCCGTATTGCCCGGCTCCGAAGATGGTGGTATCCACGCGGACGCCATGGGAATTCCAAGTCCACTGCCGCTGCAGATGTGGCTGTTGAACACCATGTGGATGTTGACCGAATTCAACGAGGAGAACGGAAGCACAAAAGTTGTTCCCTACAGTCATCGGGTGGGGAGTCATCCCACGGCAATGGCGAAAGATTACATGGTTTCGGTGACCGGCAAACCAGGCGACGTGCTAATGTGGCACGGAGGAATCTGGCATGGGTTCGGCGCCAACCAGTCGAATTCCCCGCGAATGGGTTTGAACTTTGGCTACATTCCCCACTGGATTAGCGGTGAAATCGATTCCAGTTGGGTGCCCCTCGACCCCGAGGTGTTTGCCCAATTGCCCCCCGATCTGGCGGAGCTGAGTCGCCATCGCGTCGGCAAACGGGACGGCGCCTCATAGCTGATGAGATGGTTCCAGTGAACAACGAACATAGATTCGAGCGCCTACGCCCCAACGAGATTTGGAGCCGGATTGAAGAGTTCCCGTGCGTGTTCGTACCGT
>CAYNZV010000002.1:0-1826 GCA_964401715.1 uncultured Gemmatimonadaceae bacterium
CTCTATGCCTTCGCGTAGGGTCAAGAAAAATATTGGAAACATCATTCGGCTCCAGGTGGATCGCTCCGGATTTTCCGAAGACTGGATTGAGTGAGTCCAGCGACTATAATGCTGTTCAAAATTAACTGCAGGAATATTGCCGATTGATTACCAAGCCAAGCCAAGCCAAGCCAAGCCAAGCCAAGCCAAGCCAAGCCATCCATTCCGGCGTTGCGCATCCAAGTGTTCATATAGCTCTTGCTATAGAGCCTAAAATATAAGTCACCGCGTAATTGACTCGATGCACGCCAATCGACGATCAAGCGTGAGAAGGCATCGAGTCTGCAAGCGGGGTAAGTAAAGTTTCCCTATATCCGTGGAAAGATGTTGCGTTTTCGTCTCCGAGCGTTGCGACTTTGAAACATTGACCCCGCGTGGCAACTTGAAGCTCCTGCTGTCCCGGCCCTCCAGATCATTTGATGACACACGCTCGATCGTCATTGCCTAGTCTGTCATGGCGCTCTATGTCCACTTTAGGTTGCGTGCAACCATCGGCGCAGCTGGTTCTGCTGGCAATCGAACGGATTGTTTTCTATGGGGAGGCATACTCCCTCTTGTGCTCGAACACCAGATGGACCAACTATTCACGCATTTTAGAAAATACTCGGTTTGTTGTGCTATGACTCCAATCCTGTTAAAAAAATGGCTCTCCAAGTTGGAAGGTTCGTGATGAGATTGCCCGACAACGTCGCCCAGAATACTACGAGGCGGACACGGCCGAGATTGGCCAACTTCGGGCCGAATTAGACGAGCATAGGGGCACGCTTCCGTCACTTGCAATGCGAGGGGTCGGATCTTATCAGCTCTACTTGGTGGGGCCGAAAAAATGATCAATGGGAGTCTTTCGCGATCTCTGCCACGAGCTCCCGTCCAGTTTTGAACAGATCGTGAAGATGGAGATAGCGAAACAGAGCGCTCCGGCCGGATATGCGGAGGTTCTCGAAGCTCTGAAGGTAAGCTACCAGATCTCGCACCTTTTCAAGAAATCCTACCTCTAAAACGGGATAGGCGAAGGGAAGTTTCACGGTTTTAAAGCACAGGATTTCATCGAATGAAATCTGTTTTACTCGTTGTAAAGCTTCCCAAACAAAACGGCGCAAATCTTCCCCCGGCATGTGCCAAACAGGATCTTCCTGGTAACACGGAATTTCGAGCACGATGGCGGTCTGTGCGGTGGGTGCCATGTGCGGACTACGTCTTTTCGGTTCGTAGAGGCGCGTGAAGGGGAACTCGTCGTCGGGAAAATAAACCGACGCGTTGGGTGAAAAGAATGGCCGATCTAGGCAGAATACGCACAAAATCATGTTCCGATACTTGATCGATTTCGCTGCGTCTATGAGCTTCTGAGGTGCAGTCGGTGACAGCATATTTATTGAAATAGTTAGTGGTAGCGTGTTGACGACAGAGCGAGCGTAGATCTCGGAGGTGTTGTTCACTACGATGCGCTCAATGCGATGGTCGCGATGATGCAACTGAGTAACTCTGCTATTCAAGTGAAACTGCTCCGTACCTATGAACTCGCTTACGCGATCGGCAATCATGCCGATCCCGTATTTGGGATAAAAGAATGAACCGTCCAGATGTCGTGATCTGCGTTTGCCCTTGAACAGCATCTCTTGCACGAAGCTGGAGAGATCCAGACGTCGCAGTCGTCCACCAGCTACCTCTGGCAAGAGGGAGGCTGGTTTTTCCCCCCACAACTTGGCTGAGTAGTTGAGTAGAAAACGTTGAGCCAGGGTTGGTCCGTACCGATTGATAGCGAATTGCTCGAAATTAATGCTGTGCTC
>CAYNZV010000002.1:1836-7992 GCA_964401715.1 uncultured Gemmatimonadaceae bacterium
GTGTGGGATCAGTGATGGTGGTGTTTTGCGAGAAACTCATTAAGCTTGCTCCACGGTCTTATGTCGATCACGTGATTACTTGGATCGTCTATGCTCCGGGTGAGAAGGACTCCGCCATTCGGTTTTTGCTCAATAGGTTTCTTGATGCGCAGGTTTTCGGCGGCAATTCTTGCCAGGGTTTTGGGACTGAGCTGTCTGGCCAGGTTGCCGGGTCTGAGAGGGAACTTGAAGAAGCGGTCCCCAGAAAAAATCTCGCTGGGGGCATCAACCTCAAACAGATCCTCGCCCAGCAAATCGCGGATGTCATTCGTGACCTGGGGATCCTTGTCATGGAAGCGGTGGGCCCCGGTGTCGAAAAGGAAATCGCCGATGCGAATGGTGCGGCAGTTACCGCCTAACTCACCTCCTGCTTCTATTACCGCGAAATTCAAGTCCAGCTTCTTGGCATAATAAGCCGCACCAAGACCCGCAGGACCGCCGCCGAGGATCTGTACGTCTGCTTGTGCTTTCACATTAATACTCGTAGACGAAAAGATTCGGCCACATCCGATTGACGTACGGATTGTGATAGAATTCAAAGGTACTTTTTGCGGTTCTGTTGGGCAGCGGGCTGCCGACTGAGAAAAGTCCCATGGGATCGACGACGTTGGCGTTTGCTTCGAGATCGTCTTTGTTTCTCACCACCGTGTAGGATGCATCCAATCCTTGAGAAGCTAGGTAATATTTCATCAGGGGTGTGGAGACGATGTGTAGACCGTCCCCTTCTCTCGATTTGAGGTGGTCATAAACCTGTGCCACGGCACTGGGTTTTTTATGCTGGATCACTAGATGCAACGTAACGTAAGCGTATGTAGCTGCGAAGGCGACAAGAACGATCTTGAGGATGAGGCTGCGGTGCGTGATTAGGTGGGAAGCGGCGACGGCAATTATCAACGTCAAGAACGGTAACAGCGGCAGTACGTGACGGCTCTTGTGCACGATGTTCTGAAAAAAGAAGATCCAGGCCAAATAGAGAAGACAACCAAAGGCTGGTGTGCCGAAAAGAAGCTTGTGATCCAGATTTTTTAGCAGGGTGCTACGACCTCCTACTAGTATGCCGAACAGCGTCAGAGCGGTAATCGCAGTTAACCAGTGACGGCCAGGCCAGTAGAGTCCGAAGCTGTCGGCCCAAAGACTTTCCATCAATCTGACTACACGCTCGAACACATTTGGTTCCGTGAAGACGGTGCCGCCAAAGTTGACAAAGTGACCGTGGCCTTGGGCCGTGGCGGCAGCTATTATCTCCTTAAATCCGGTGACCGCAGCCAGAGGAATCAGCCACGCCGCCACACCGATCGCGCCGGATAGTGCAAACCGTAATCGTGACCCTTTGTGTAACCATCTGCAGAGAAGGGCAGGCAGCAATAAAGGCGCGTACGAAAGGCGGACACCCAGCGAAAGTCCGGCTAGCGCAAATCCGAGAAGCACTCGGTTCTCATTCTGCTGGGCTGTCAACCAGAGGACTCCTATCGCGAATGCAACGCCCATTACGTCCGGCATATAGCGATTGCCCATTAGCCACAGGAGGGGATTCATGAACAACAAGAAAGCAATTGTCAAACCCAATAAAGTGGTGATATTGATCCTGGCTAGGGCCATTGTGAGATAGATGATTAGCCACGTGGACAAACCTCCAACTAACGAGAACGACAGGGCGTAGCTGTCGATGGAAAGATAGATTGCCTTGGCGATGAAAAAGAAAACGGGGTAGGCGGGAAAGTGAGGTTGTAAGCTGGGTACGTCATAGTTGATCATGCTTAACGCAAATCTCAGGCTGTCGGGATCCTCGATATAGAAGATCGAGGTGGACAGCCGTGATCCCACACAGAGCAAGAATAGACCGCCCCAAATCGTCTGTGTCCTCACTGCCCGCAAAATTTCGGTAGCCAAGGCCGGCCGCCCCCGTAATAGAACCGGCACGCCTACCTCTTGTTTCAATTCTGCGCAATCCGTTTCGGACACATTCTGATCGATGGTTGGACCGCAGAGTTTTCCGCCGGAGCACTGCCCTTGCCTTGACCACGAACTGAAAACGCTGCTAAGGCTTGGTGTAAGGTTTTTCCGAAACGAGAAAATTCATCCGTGGGCATGGTTATGCTCGCTGCTCCGTAATGAACGGTTACGGCAGGGGCGTGCCATTTATCCGCACTAATGCTATCCAGTGCTTTGCCAACGTTGTAACAGTAGGTGTGATAATCGCGCGACGGCATACGGATGCTGACCTGCCTGTGGACTACGTGAATGTTTCCCGATTCGCAGCGGAAGATGATGGTTTGATTACCATAGCTCGCTAGGATAGCGCCCTCGGGCATCGATTCGGCCTTTCTTGAATTGTAGTTAAATAATCGCTCGCAAATGAAAGGGGCCATATCCCCATATGATATGGCCCCTGAGAGCTCCCTCCGGAGAGGGAGAGGTTCAATGAAACTACGTTTGTATTACTACCAGTTCTCAACATTGGATGCCGAAAAACCGTAGACTTCCTGCAACACATTCTTGGCACGATCGTAATTTTGGACCGTAGTGTTGTAGGCAGCACTGCCAGGAAGGTCGTATGAAGGTGCTTGCCCAAAAATCCTGTGGAGCTCGCCCAACTGCCCTTCTTGAATTATGCGAAAGGGATTGTACTGTAATGCCACCGTGTAAGCCTTCATCTCGGCCCAGTGTTTGTTCAACTTGACGCGATTTTCGCTGTCTGTGCCGAGGTCGGACATGTCGTCCAATGTGTCGTTGATGTAATGCACCACGGTGGCGGCGATTACTTTCTCCATACCGTTGACAGCCCGCTCGCGCTGCGCGGCAATTTCTGCCGATGAGCCTTGATTCGTGATCAGCGTACGCCCAATCACGAAGGCAGTGAAGATGTCGCCCGTAAAGTCGACTCCCGTGCCGCCCTTGTCTCGTTTACCAGCGTTACGCGATAGACCGAAATTGTACTCCGATTCGAAATCGATTACGCCGTCTCCATTGGAGTCGAAAGTGAAATCATCAACTCCTCCGGCGAGTTGCACGTCGCTGTAACGCCGATAATCGCGGGCTGCGCCGAAGTAGCCGAAAGCCTCGTCCCAGGCATGTTCCATGGCGGTCGATGCGTTGCCTTCCTTACGGGGTTCCCCATTGCTGCGATCAAGCAAGGTGTTCATGTATACACCGGTAGACTGGAAATACGGTACTGCGCCGATGAGCACTTTGTTGATCATTTGCGTCAGGTCGACACCGTCATCAGTTGTGTACACTGCCGGGGTGCCCAGCTTGCTGTTGTCCTGCGAGTTGGCGGCGATGATTTCGAACCATTTTCGCACCAGTTCATCGGCGGTTGATCCGTAGCCGATCACCACATCGCCGGAAATCTTGCCAACAAGATTCTTCCCTGTCGAGATGCTGGAATAGCGGTTCTCCAGAACGGATTTCGATCCCGCTGAGGTCCGAGTTTCGAGATCGAGCCGGTCGCTGTAATCATAGATGTTCAGTAGATCTTCCGTGGAAATCGGTTGCGCACCGCTTTTGCCCAAGGCATCTATTACCGCCTTGAGGTCCTGAAGTAGGAGATTGCGCACAACCTGCCCTGAGTAGGAGATGCTACTTTCGCCTTCATTGAAACGGCTGTCGAAAACGTAGGCGTTTGGGACTTCGATGTTGCTGTTTCCACTGCCGATTGGATTTTTGTCGTCGTCGTCGCCGCAGCTCAGAAGAAGTGGGAGCGCGAGCGAGCACGTTACGTAGTGGATCAATGGTCTACATATCACGGCGATTTTTTCCTTGGTTTGAGAATGAAATTGGTTACTTGTGATTTGGATAGGTTTTGTGTCTAAAAACCGCGCTTGAAACCGAAATTGATTTGACGTCTGGGGCCGACGAGTATACCTGAACTCAAGTTGGCTTCGGGTTGACCTGCGTTCGAGTGCAATCGCGAGCCGATGTAAACCGCGTCTAGCAGATTTTTAGCGGTTATGAACAGCTGCCAGCGGTCGCCCAGAACGTAGTCTATGTTGGCATTCAGGATCGAGTAGCTGGGGATGGGTCCCGTATCGCCGCGGTTGAAGGTGTGTTGTAAGTTTTCGAAGTCGGTAAACACCTCATCGACAAAACGCACGTCCGTCCGAAGGCGCAGGGCGGAGGTCAACTGTTTGGCGACGCCTATGGTCACGGTGTGAGCAGGCGCGTAAGGTAACTCGTTACCCTCAATGTTCACATCGACATGACCGGCCATGGTCGCCGATTTGACGATACCGCTCTTTATTTCTGTGTCGAGATAAGTGTAGGAGAGATTGAAGTCGGGCAGGATCGCAAGGTAGCGCGAAGTAGCACAGGCCAGAGACAGTTCTACGCCTCGGGAATTCACCTTGCCGAGATTCTTGAACACGGTGCCACGGCCGGCAGCCACTAGGTTCTCGATACTGATGAGGAAGGCGGTCACCTCCATGTTGAGAAGGGTTCCACGAGAGCGCATCCCGGCTTCGAGATTCCAGCTCTTTTCGGCCTTCAGATCGAGACCTCCCGAGATGGTATTCTGTCCAAAATTAGTGACCTTCAGGGTGCCGCTTGAGGGGGGTGTATAACCGCGGTGAACACCGCCAAAAAGGTTAAAACGATCGAGTTGGTAGTTGGCGCCGATACCGGGTAGCACGACCCAAGAGAGTTTGTCCGCCATGATCGCCCCGCGAAGGAGGTCGACACGCTCCTGTTCGAATAATTCGAATCGCAGCCCCGGACTCCACGTGAGTTTCCCAAGTTCGATCTGCTCCTTGGCGTAGACTGCCAAGGCTGCAGTTTCGTAATGGTGGCTCTGGCCGACAATGTCCACGGGATCGTCCGGATCATTAGGCGTGCCGGTATAATACACCCCCCTTCTGGCATCCGGAGAACTGCCTACCTTCTTGTCGTCGACAAAACGCTCCCAGTGGAGGCGTGCGCCCACTTCGGCACGAGCTGCATTACTCCCTATGCGGTGATCTATGGTGTAATCCTGAGAGAGTCCCCCGACGTAAAACGTTCGCAGGATTCCGAAATTGCTGACGCCGCCTCCGACTCTGATCAAGTCTCCGCTCTGGAAATAGGGTACTGGTGTCAGGTTGCCATTACGCAGCGCTGAAGCGCGTATGAAGATGTCGTCTTCCCGCCACCAACGGCGATCGAAATAGTTCAAGTAGACAGTGGTATTGCTGATCAGGCTCGGAGTGAGTTTGCTAGTGTAGACCAAATCCAGCGAGGTGCGCAGTATCCTGAAGTTGTCATACTCCTTAGGGTTGTATCTCGGATTGTGCCGGAACGAGTATTCGGTGAGCCCGGTGTAGGTGGCGTTAGAGTCCTCGAAGTTCGCATTTGCCTTGAGATAGAGAACCTTTTTGGAGTTGATAGCGTATTGGGTTTTGAGCGTGCCATTTAACTGATCGAAGGAATTGTTGTTGCGGAAGCCATCCCCGTGTTTGTACAGCAATTGGATATCCGACTTGATCTGATCGCTAACCCCCCCCCGCCAATCCGAAAAGAGGCTGTAATAACCATTTGTTCCGACGGTGACCTGAGTTTCGATCCCACTGGGACCGCCCGGCCTGCGCGTAGTATAGTTGATGACGCCTCCCATGGTCTGGGGCCCGAAGCGGATCGCTGAGCTGCCTTTAACGACTTCCACAGCTTCTATACGTTCAGATGGTGGGTTGTAGTAGGCGTTGGGATAGATGTAGACTGCCGGCTGGATTGGTACACCATCTTCCAGAATAAATACCCGTGAGCTGCGGCGTGGATTCAATCCTCTTATACCGATACTGAGGCGGGAATTGCCGAATCCATCGTCGGCGTAACCGTTGATTCCAGGTACCAACTCGAGCAGTTCCTGGGTTCCGATTGGCTTGATCAGCGAGACGGTTTGCGGTGTAATTTTGGTAACTGTGCCGCCCAGCTTTTTGTTCATGAGTTCAGATTCGCCGATGATTTCGACCGGCGCAAGTTGAATTGGATCACTTATAAGCTTGATCTGTAGGTCCAGAGTCGATTGCAGGCTTGTGGTTATTTTCCGCGAAAAATCGAGATAGCCGACGCGGCTCACCGATAGGAGGTGGTGGCCATTAGGCAACTCCCAGATCTCGAAGGTTCCGTTCTGTTCCGTGGTTGCGCCTA
>CAYNZV010000002.1:8092-104248 GCA_964401715.1 uncultured Gemmatimonadaceae bacterium
CGGGAAAAGTACTTAATCCATAGCTTCCTTTGTCCTCCGCGTCTTCAGTAGAGGGTGCAAGAATCGGGTCGCTCTCGCAGCTGATAAGGGCGGCGCAAAATAAGCAGACCAAAAAAAATTTGATATGCGGCGGAAAGAAATAAGTGGAAAGGTTGCAGTCAGCCATGATTTTGGGTGCAGTCGAACACAATTAAAGTATTGCTCGCGAGACTTTAGTGCGGGTAGCCAATCATAAGTATGCATACCAGAATGTTAGTGGTGCGAGCATGGCTTAAGTTTGTTTTGACATGCGAAAGTTTGCCATAGCAAACTTGTGATTGGCAATATAGACCGCGAAATCGGATTCGTCAACGGTATTTGGAATCAATGTTTTTCTGATAGGATAATCTAAAGGCTCATTGCAAATCGATCAGCATGTAGGAAGATAAATCGAAGGGCTATCGGCTGCGCATGCAAGCAGCTACGCTTGATGCTCGAAATCGCGGCGATCAGGTAACATCGAAGATAGTCCATTGGTCGGACGAAACGGTAATGTCGCTGTTTGATGTAACCGTTTTTGAATGGACTGTTGGAACTCGTCTTGCGAGGCTCCAGGTAATAGCGGCATAACAGACCCCGGTAATTAACCTGTTGCTCAGCAAGATTGAGCTGCACATTCACACGTAAGAAGTTCCATGCTCGCAGGAGCTTCTTTACCGCCGATAGAAAGCGATAGTGGCATTACGCATGCCATTCTTGATAAATGAACCTTAATGAACTTGCTGGAGAATCATTTTCTTAAGAGGATTGGATCCATGGCACAACAAACCAGAGTATTTTCTGGAAGTGCGGGAATGGTCGGTCCGTCTAGTGTTCGAGCGCAAAAAGGAGTATGTGGCCCTGTGGGAAACAATTCGCTCGATTGCCAGCAAGATCGGCTATACCGCGGAAACGCTGCGCCGATGATTGCTCGTGGCCTAAAGGCAGGGGCTGTCGTGGCCGCTTGACCAATGACGATCTAGCGAGTATCAAATGATTTAGAGTGCGGGTTGTGAGAATTACTTCTGACAAATGAAATTTTACGAAAGGGATCGGCGTTTTTGCCTAGGCGGAAATCGATTGCCGACCGAATTGACGGTGGTCTTCGTCGAGGCGCCGATTTGGTGGTCACCGATATCGTGCGCAAAAAGAAATGCTAATGGAAGAGGTAATCGATATCTGTAAGTCTTAATATGGGCCGTTTGGAACCGTCGCCGCCAAAAACGAAGCTGCCGGACGATATACAGAGCCAGAGGGCAGGTTTTTTAAAGCGGCGGATGAGCGTGTGCTGCTCATCGAAAGGACGAACCAGATTATAGAATACTTTAGCGCCATACTCAGAGAATGATCAGAGGAAACAACACGAGGAAAGGATGGCGATGACAGATACAAAGCTGGGATACGACGATACACCCCAGATTCCTGGGGCGAAGTACAAGATTCACGACAACAAGCGACCACAGCCGCCGGTGGTTACCCCGCCGTCACCCAGTGTCGACGAGGCGCCTGGCACGCCACCGTCCGACGCGGACGTCATGTTCGATGGCAAGAGTCTGGATAAGTGGATGGCCTTAGAAGGAGGTAATGCAGGCTGGCAGGTTGAAGATGGGCACATGCAGGTGGTTCCAGGTGCGGGAGATGTTCAAACCAAGGAGCATTTTGGCGACGGGCAATACCACTTGGAGTGGGCGGCTCCAGCAGATATCAAAGGAGAGAGCCAGGGGCGCGGCAACAGTGGCGTCTTCCTTATGGGGATCTACGAGATTCAGGTGCTGGATTCCTTCGACAACCCGACTTATGCAGATGGAGCCGCAGCGGCGATTTACGGCCAGTATCCGCCGCTGGTAAACGCTTCTCGCGAACCGGCACGATGGCAGATCTACGATATTATATGGATCGCGCCCCGCTTCGAAGAGGGAAAACTGAAGAGTCCTGCGCGCGTGACGGTATTACACAACGGGTTAGTGGTGCATCATGATCGGGAGTTGCTTGGCATCCCCGCTCATCGCATGCTCCGGGAATATAGGGTGCACAACGATAGAGGTCCGCTGCGGCTTCAAGACCATGGTGATTTGGTGCGTTACCGCAACATCTGGTTCCGAAAGATGGGCACGAACGAATGATGGCAACAATGAATTTGGATGCTCCCATCTACTCGGTCGTGAAGCATGCGTTGGCTTGGTCGTGTCCGCAGCTGCCGGTCGTAAATGTAACTTTGTTGCGAGCGAATGTAGACGGCTCGTGGGGCTTCCAAGTCGAAGGGAAAGCGACGTGAACGTGATTCAGATCTGCTTCGAAGACTTGGAAAACGACGGCGATCGGGAGGTGGTGATAGAGAACGACTGGTTGCGCATGGTTCTGCGTTTCCCCGAAAAGGTTGGGGAAGAATTTTACGGTCGTCGGTTCACGTGGGGTGGGCGTCTGCAGTCGTTGATCTACCGACCGACTGGATACGAGTACTTCGTTCCCGAGATGATCGACCCGGAAAACGTCGCTCCTTTCGGATTGCCCGATGAGTTGTTCGCATCGTTTCCCTGCGGTGATGGGCGGCAGCTGAAGATGGGGGTGGGAGTTTTCGATGGACCGGATGAAGATGCTTCCCTAACTCCGTTGCCATGGTCTTGGCAAGAAGAAAAGCAAGGCGACGAGACGGTGGTCGTGTTCCGTCAGGAGGCGAAGGACCTCGGTGGATACTCCTTTGTCTACGAAAAGCGTTACCGCTTTCGCGATGATTCGGCTTGGTTCGGGTTTGATGTGGTCTGGGAGAATAGCAGCGGCAAGACCTACGAGTCCGATTGGGACATCCATTCATTTCATCAAAGCGGTGAACCGCCCCATTCCTCATGGTTCGTGGCGCCCAAGCGTAGCCAGATCAAATGCGGTTCCAGTTGCGTGCGCACTATCGCAAAGGAAGCGAGTCCGATTTTTGCGACCCTTGATCCAAATTCCTACGTTGCCGACCGAATCCACTGGGACTTGGATGGACCCTATTGGTGGTACGCTCTTGGTCCGGGAAACAGCGACGAGTTCTACCTGTTGCACGGCCGTTTTGAGCCATTCCGCGGTTTGTTCTGGCATGCTTGGCGGGCATTCACTCCCCAGGGAATCTGTCACATGACTGTGCCCCCTGGAGAGCGAGCGGTGTGGGGTTTCGATGTCACCCTCGGTAGGGGTGGCAAGAACTTCGTTGCAGCCGGTGAGGATATTGGCTTGACTGTTGACCGAGAAGATGATGGGCAGGCCATGGTACGGGCGCACAGCGCCTATCGACGGATTGGGACGATCAATCTGACGTTGGCCGCTCCGGACGGATCCTTGCTGTATTCCAAGCTCCTCGAGGGGCATTCGAGTCCCGGACAACCGCTCGGTGTTCGTTTGCCGCTGCCGCGGAATTACGACTATGTCCAATTAAAAATCGCCTATTCGGAACAAGATCGGGAACTGCTGCAGACCGAAGAGATCCTGCCATGCAAGGAATATTCTCCCACCGCGCATCTACCGTTCGACGGCGGTGGTCGCCGAGTCTTTGCCATCAGCGGTCCAGAGATTGAGGAAAACCAAGTGGACTATTTGCACTGCTGCTCCCACGCGTTACAGTGCGGTTTCCATACGAAGTGGAATGAAACCGGGCCGAAGGTTCCGAACCTACTTGACGACTTGGATGTTATTTGCGTTGTCGGCGATGCTTGGCCTCGTCAGCGTATCGACGAACTTGTGGAATGGACTCGAGCAGGGGGAGGACTCGTTTTGAGCGCGCCAGCCGGACCACTGGTGGAGGTAATATCACCGTTGATACCAAGTATTAGCGGAGGTCTTCAGCGAAGCGATCCGCCTTTGGGACTGGCGCTTAACACTCAACACGTTACCGCTAACTCGCTGTTGCTGGGTCCCGGTGAGCGCCTCAAGATTACCCACTGGATGCAGTGTGAAGTAAGCGACGGCTCGCAGGTTACCCTGTCTTTCACCGATAAAGACGCACATCCTGCAGTTGCTTTGCGGGAGGTGGGCGAGGGTCGTGTTGCCGCGGTGGCAACGCGACTGGCATGGGGCGATGGCAGTCACTCGGTTATCTGGGATGGGTGGGGACAGTATACCCGTGCTTTTTGGGGGGGGCTGATGGGATGGGTGGCCAGACTGTGGTAAGCACCAAATCGTGTTACGGTGCGGCGAAGACTGTGGAGTTATAATGGCCGCAACCACAGAGCCAGTTCTGGCGCCGGCTGAAGTTTCCTTGTTCCACACCTTCGGTTTTCTTATGCGGCCACAGTTGCTTACGTCTAACGAGATGGCGGCCATCACCGTATCGGCCGATGCGCTGTGGGATGTCGACAATACCCCCGAATCCGATATTGGCGATCGGCGGGTGGGGCATTTCGTAGAACGCATACCGATGCTTTCGGCGCTTGTAGCGGACGATCGTATCTATGGCGTGGCGGAGAAACTTCTGGGGCCCGATTTCGTCTGGGTCGGATCCGAAGGCAACGAGACATACTATAGCAACTTGCACTGGCACCCCGACCGCAAGTATTACCGTCCCGATGAAGTGCACCACATGGATTTTCCCCAATTGAAGATGATGATTTACTTGGAGCGGGTAACCGAGGATACCGGTTGCATGCGGGTGTTGCCCGGATCCCATCATCTGCCTTTGCATCAGGAACTGGGACCTCAAGAAGATCTCCGCGCGGAGAAACCGTTTGGATTAGAAGGAATTGAGGTGCCGTTTACAGCGATGGAGACCGAACCGGGGGATGTGGCGGTGTTCGATCACCGTCTTTGGCACGGGATGTTTGGCGGGCACTACGGTCGTCGATACATTGCGCTGAAATTTGCGGCACGACCACGCCGAATCGAAGATGTCCAAACGCTGAAGCAGTACGCAGCCGCGATGTTCGACCCGCACGAAAATTTCCTCAACAGTTCAAATCCGCGGCTGCGCGGCATGGTGGCGGGTCTGAAGGATCTGGGTTGATCAATGAGGAGTCGTCGTACTCCTTGTTGAGTAAGAGTCGAATTCTAGTTACCGGTGCCGTCGGTTTTATCGGTTCGCACCTTTGCGAGAGGCTGAAAGCAGACGGCCACGAGGTTATGGGCCTCGATTGCAAGACCGATCACTATGCACCAGCGCTAAAGGATCTCAATGAGAAGTGTTTGGGCCGTATTGGCGTGCCGCTGGACACCAGCGATCTGGCTTCAGACGATCTGACTCAGTCCATTGTTGACGTTGAGTACATATTTCATTTAGCCGCGCAGCCAGGAGTCTCCAGCACCACGCCTTTCGATCTATACCTGCGCAACAATTTCGTAGCGACTCATCGGCTGTTGCAAGCGGCGAAACAATCGAGCTGCTTGCAAGGGTTCATAAACATATCTACTTCTTCGGTTTACGGCGCCGATGCTACTGGTGATGAATCAACGGAGCCGCGGTTGACGTCGTTTTACGGGGTGACCAAGCTGGCTGCCGAGCAGTTGGGATTGGCTGCCCATCAGGACAATGACTTTCCGTGTTGCTCGCTTCGCCTTTTTTCGGTGTATGGTCCGCGCGAACGCCCAGAAAAGCTGTATACCAAGTTGGTAGCTTCGGTGCTGGAAGACCGCTCGTTTCCGCTTTTCGAGGACAGCGAGAAACATGTTCGTAGTTACACCTACGTCGGCGACATCATCGATGGTTTGGTTGCTGTGCTTGAGAGGTTTGATGTGTGCGTCGGCGAGATCTTGAACATCGGTACGGACGTTGCCCGCAGCACGGCGGAAGGGATTCAGATTGTCCAAGACCTCGCTGGTAAGTCGGCGCGAATTGAACGGAAGCCGCGACGAGCGGGGGACCAAACTCGTACCCAAGCCGACATCACCAAAGCACGGAAGTTGCTGGACTACAACCCAACTACGTCGTTGGAAGAGGGGTTGAGAGAGGTGGTGGAATGGTACCGCTCCCAGATCTTAGGTCGTGTCGATCTGTGGCCATGATGTAGTATGGTGTTCCCAGTAAACCGAAAGCATTAGGTCCACGGTGTATATTGATTCTCGAATGTGACCGTCAAAATGGAGGCGAGGTCGCCGAACGTCTTCTTTTATTTAGTTGCCTTCTTGCCCAGTGTTTTACGGATACGGGGCCAACAACTCGGGTGAGACGAGGGTAGACCTGGACTTCAAATCTCAGTTGAATGCCCACATCTTCGCATCTCCAGATCCGATTCCGGGAGCGGCGATCTCAACTGTGCCTATGTTCGAAACAAGTTCGGAATAATACTGAGCTCTCGGTTTCTGCAATTTCTCATCGGACCGCAGAATGACTTGCAGCTTGCGACCACCATAATGGCATGCCACTCGGTGTCCCATTTTGTGCCTGCGGTTGTAACGCAAAGTTACAGTAACGATACGGACGCGGTGCTGTCCCGACTTCAATGGTCGTCCTAATGTTGCCAAGCGATTTCCTTTCTCCACTTTGGCCATGTCACCTGTTTTGTATATTCTACGACCAGAGTAAAAGATTTTTAGTGTCGTCATCTATCTAACAAGGAACCTTCATGTTTGTCTCCGTTGTCCCGCGCTCGTTGCCACTGGTTCTGTATCCGCCCAAGAGGATGTCGGTGTTGCAGATTTCCGTGGACGCATTTTCATCGCAGGTTTTTCGTCTTTGGATGGCGGAGGGTGCCAATGCCAAAGAGTTGCCGATCTACAATCAGGCGAATACCGGGCAGCAGGAGTGGCACACTGAGGATGGCGGAAAAATATTGCGCTCTCGCCAGGTTGACGGAGATAACCTGCGGCTCGACGCAGTGGTCGAAATCGGGGATGATCATTTGGTTTTGCGGTACGATCTGAAAAACACCGGCCACCGTGCATTGGAACAGATCGCGGTGGGAACTTGCTATCAGTTGGCGGAAGCGAACAGCTTTCGCGATCAGGTGGGCGACCGTACCTACACTTGGGTAGGAAATCAGCTCCAGAATATCGCCGCCGACGGAATTCGGGCTGAATGCCACGACCATCACGATCCCGACAAGTCGTCATTCATGCGGATGCCGGATTCGGCATCCGGCCCGGCGGTGATCGCCGTTGAAGGTACTAGAGATAGTACAACGGCGATGGCTTGGCAAACCCACAACGAATACTCGGGCAACACCGATCCGGCTCTGAATTGTCTTCATTGCGGTCCGCTGGCGGAACGTCTCGAGCCAGGGGAAGAGCGTTCTCTGCACGGTTGGCTGGGGTGGTCGAAAGGTACGGCAGCAGCATTGTGCGAACGCGCCCTGGCGGCCGTGGAAGCGGCGGCCACATGAGCGGATTCCTCGTCGGGGTAAATCAATTCAGCTTTCACCGCTATTACGGAGAGATTCTCCGGCGGGAGTCTGATCCACAGGTGCGGTGGGATCTGAATGAGTTTTTTGCTCAGGTCGAGCCTTTGAACCTCGATGTTGTTTCGCTGCAAACCGTGTATATCCACGAATCCGAAATCAACGATCGTATGTTGAAGGAAGCCAACGATCGTTTTCGACAGGTCATTTTCGAGTGGGGACATCCCGATGGCCTGCAGATGGGCAAGTCAGCTCTGGCAGAGGAAGATGCGATCCGTTGGATCGGTCGGGCGCAGGGGCTGGAAATGGATCTCATGCGCATCGTTGCCGGTTTTCCGAACTATCGTGGGGAGGAGCCTCTGGACGACCAGATCGACCGGTTGATTCCGATACTGCAACGACTCTGCGATCGAGCGGCAGAAAGTGGGCTCAGTCTGGCTTTGGAGAATCACGCCGATTTCACCCCGACGGAACTGTGCCGACTGATCGATGCGACGGAGCGGAAAAATCTCGGTGCGGCCTTTGATACAGGTAACTGCGTGAGGCTTGGTGAGGATCTCCTGGAGGGTGCGCGGGCCATCGCGCCACGTACCAGCATGGTGCACCTGAAAGACATTTATGAATTGCCCGAGTCCGCTGGTAATCCACTGGGCGTGTGGCCGTCAGCGACCTGTGGTCACGGCACGACAGATATCAGCGGTGCGCTCGATATACTGGGCGCTGCTGACTTCGATGGTCCGGTATTGGTGGAATTGTCGGCAGTCTATCCCTTCGGCGGCGACGAGCGGGAAGTTGTGGCCGCCAGTGTCGGCTGGCTGAACCGGTATCTGGAAACCGATGACTGAGATTGATCTCGATTTCAAACCTACCGTTCCTGTGTTCGATGCGAACGTGGCGCTCGGGCGCCGGCACGTTCGCCGATCGCCGTTTGACACGGCACCGGCACTGATCGGTGAGATGGATCGTCTGCGGATAGAGCGCGCCCTCGTCTACACTCCGCATGCGGTGAGTTTTGACACTCGAGAGGGGAACGCCTACCTGCTGCAGCTGATCGGTAATGAGTCCCGGCTTGTACCGCAGTTCGTTTGCAATCCTTCGGTGGACGATCTCAAGGAGTTTGCCCAGCGAGTGCGGCAAGACCAGATTTGTTCCGTGCGCATGCTGCCGGCGGTGCACGGGTATCCGTTTCGGGATTGGGTGGTGGGTCCGTGGCTGCACTGGGCGGCGGACAACGACCTTCCGGTCTGGCTGCCGGTGAACTACGGGATTCCACGCAAGCGCTCTGAACTCGATGCCAACCAACTCGATCCCGAGGCGGTGTACGACACCCTGTCGGCGTTTCCCAAGGTGCGGGCGGTTCTCTGTGAAACCCAGATCCGTCACATCGCTTGGGTGCTGCCATTGCTGCGCAGCTTGCCGAATATGGCGGTCGAGCTCTCTCGGCACGCCATTACCGACGGCGTACAGATGTTCATGGCGACTGTCGGCGTCGAACGCATCATGTTCGGCTCCCGTTTTCCCGATTCGCCGATGGGGGCGAACCTGTTTCAGTTGTTCAACTGCGGCTTGAGCCCGGAACAACTGCGTTTGATCTGTGCCGGCAACCTGGGCCGTATTTTGGGTATAAAGCATTGAAATGCGCACTCCGGTGGTCGATTTTCACAACCACGTGGGACGCTACGGAAGGCTTTATATGGACGACGATCCTGACCGCTTTGTCGGGTTTATGGATCAAGCGGGTGTCGACAGAGCCTGCATGTTCAACGTCTGGTACGGTGATGCCAGCTACGGCAACGATATGACCGCGAAATTCGTCGCAACGTATCCGGAGCGGTTCGTCGGCGCCTGTTTTGTGAATCCCCACTATCCGGAGGAGATCGTGCCCGAGTTAGAGCGCGGCTTCGGCGAGCTGGGGATGAGATACATCAAATTGTATCCCGCTTACTTGGGCCGCCCCGTCGACGATCCGCTGTATGAAGTTGTGTTCGAGTGGGCGGAACCTCGCGGCGCAGTGATCTTAAGCCATCACGACCGTTGGCCGGAACCGAGGCGTTACATCGGGCTGGCGCATCGTTTTCCCAACATCAGGTGGGTGATCGCCCACGGCGGCAATGGCCCGCTGGGCCAAGAGGAGGCGGTGGTGGCGGCGCAGGCTGCCCCCAATATTTATCTGGAAACCTCCACGTCCTTTGGCGATGGTCGCACTATCGAGTATCTCGTGGAGGGGGCTGGAGAAGATCGGGTCCTGTTCGGTTCGGACATGCCGGAACAGGATGTGCGCTACCAGCTGGGCCGGGTGATTACGGCCGATATTTCAACACAGGCCAAATGCAAGGTGCTTGGTTTGAATGCGATGAAGTTACTGGAGCTTGATACTGATCATGTTTGAGAATCTGCGCCCCGAACATCCGCGCCTGGTGGCCTTGGATGAGGATTTCGAACGAGTACATAGCAACCTGCAGCAGTACGAGGACGCACGCAGGTTGCATGAGCGGCTTTCCAAGGAGGGTGAGAGACTTCTTGAGTTGCCACCGGCGGAACACAAGCTGGAAGGACGGGGAGGTCGCGCGGATCGCGGTCTCGACGGCGTATGGGTACTGTTGCCGATCAGCCGGATGGTGGCCGATCGGATCTACACCCTGACGAGCCTCTACCGCCTCGAAGGGGACGAGCGCTTCGCCCGTCGTGCCGTCGAAGAGCTACTTGCCATCGCTGCTTTTCCCGATTGGAATCCATTACATTTTCTCGACACCGCAGAAATGACTCACGCCGCCGCCTTGGGCTATGACTGGCTTTATTCATTAATAGGCGATGCCGATCGTGCTTTGATACGTAACGCCATCGTAGAAAAAGGTCTCAAAGAGGGGATCAAAGCCTACCGCGAAGAACATCATTTCTCTACCCGCGGAACGAACTGGAACCAGGTATGTAACGGGGGGTTGGGCTTGGGGGCTCTGGCGTTGGCGGACGAAGAACCGGGTTACGCCGAGCATATACTACTGCGAGGTCTTGCTTCCCTGCGCCGCGCCATGGAGACATATTCGCCGGACGGTGGATGGGACGAAGGGCCGATGTACTGGCACTACGGAACGCGCTACCTGATCTATCTGATTGAATCGTTGCGTATTTCTTTGGGCGATGATTTCGGGTTGACCGATCTTCCCGGTTTTAGCTGCGCTGGGGATTACCGTATGCAATATATCGGACCGCTGGGCCGCACCTTCAATTATTCCGATTGCGAAGACCATGCCGGCGGTACACCTGAGATGTTCTGGTTGGGGCGCACCTTCGACAAACCGGAATACTACTGGCATCAACGACAGTGGATCGATGACGATCACATCGACCGCCGCAGGTTGCCGAAAAACGAAGGTGCGGTAGCGCAGGACCTGATCTGGTTCGAAGGGGGGCCGGAAGATATCCCGGCACTGCCGTTGGATGTGCTGTTCCGCAAGATTGAGGTTGCCTTCTTCCGCAGCGCCTGGCACGATCCGGAGGCGCTATGGGTCGGTTTTAAAGGGGGGGAAGGGGCGGTGAGCCACGGCCACATGGACCTGGGCTGCTTCGTGCTGGATGCTCTCGGCAAGCGGTGGGCGCTGGATCTCGGCCTGGAAGAGTACGAGATCCGCGACTTCCTGCTGCAAACCGGGCAGGTGAAAGAGCGCTGGGAGATCTACCGACTCGGTACTGAAAGCCACAATACCTTGGTGGTCGACAGCAGCTACCAGCACCCGAACTCGCGAGCGCCGATCGTCCGCTACCGCTCGAGCCCGGAAAAAGCGTTCGCCATTGCCAATCTGTCAGAGGCTTATCCCGGCACGCGGGGTGTGATGCGCGGTCTCGCCATGCTTGATCGCAAGATGGTGCTGGTACAAGACGAGATTGCCCTCGAGAAAAAAACCAGTGTGGCTTGGGGTATGCTTACCAAAGCTGACATCGAGATCGACGGGCCAATTGCAACTTTGACTGTTGACGATGTTCACCTGCAGGTGCGATTGCTGCAACCTAACGATGGTGGTTTTGTGGTAGAGAGCTGTAATCCACCCGAACCGCAACAACAACAACCTGATGTTCGCAAGCTGGCGTTGCATCTTCAGCCCCACACGAACACCACGATCGCGGTGCTGCTGACTCCGTATAGAAGTGGGGAGTCCGTGCCGATGGATAATCCTGTTGTCGGACCACTGATGAGATGGTAGCCGACGACAATGTCGACAATGAGACATTCGACGAGCGAACTAAACCAAAGCAGTTAATCGATAACTTACCGGCTCGTGGGACGAAAGCAGCCACAAGACGACAATAGAGAGGAGGACTGGATATGTCGAAGATCAGGGTCGGACATATAGGAGCAGGTGGTAAAGGTCGCCAACACATGCAGACGGTGGCGAACATGGAGGGCGTCGAACTAGTGGCGGTATGCGATCCCATAGAACCACTACGCACCAAATTCGCCGATGATTTTGGTGCCGAAGGTCGGTACGACAAGATCGAGTCCATGCTAGCAAATGAAGATCTAGACGCCGCGTTCGTCACGACGCCCGCGCACATCAACGCTATCGCGGCATTACCGTGTCTGGAAGCGGGGGTTAACACCTTTCTAGAGAAGCCCCCGGGGATCAGTCTCAAAGAGACTACGGAGCTGCGGGATGCTGCCACGCGCAGTGGTGCGCAGGGGATGGTGGGTTGGAACCGCCGCTTCGAGCCAGTAATCAGAAAACCGTTAGAAATGATCAAGGAACGGGGAGAGGTTGCCCAACTGGTGTGCATCTTTCACAAGAACATGACGCGATTGGAGAAGATGACCGACCGTTTTCCCGAAGAGCTGTTGGACAACTTTATCTGGGAGACTCCGATCCATGCCATCGATCTGATGCGGTTCTTGGCAGGTTCAGAAGTTGCCGAGGTTCACGGGGCCTGCCGTCGAGTGTTCCACAAGTACAAGGATGCCTACAGTGGTCTGGTCTATTTCGAGAATGGGTGCATGGCGCATCTCATTTTCAATATGACCGGTACTCCGCGGCTGGAACGATACGAGATCCACGGGCGCGACATTTCGGCTTATATCGAACGGGAAGCCTATGTTATCAAGGACGGCGAGCGTATCGATATTGAGGCCGACGACGATAAAGGCACGGCCCTCGAGGATCGGTTCTTTATCGAGTGTATTCGCGACGGAAAAAAGATCGACTTGCCGGGAGCCAATCTGGATGAAGCGGTGAAGTCGATGGAGGTGGGACACGCCATTCTGCAGCGCTTACTCCCCACCTGAACGGCCGCAGGAACCGCGGGTCGTTTTCGATTTCTTCGCAGATAACGTTGAATTTTGTCGGCTTGCGGATGATCGCCAGCAACCCAACCGGGCGTCCATTGTCGGTGATGTAACCGGTTGCCACAATGGCCTTACGTCTGGATCTCAGAGAGCATGTCGTACTCGGTTATGTAGGGCATGGTCAAAGTCAGCAGCAGGACATCGATCTGATCGATGTCCTGTTTGTAAATCACGGCCCCGCGGTGGACATCGGCTGCTTCTATCATCGAGTATCCGGGGCGTTCCAGGTTCTTGTGGAGTAGAATGCGAACCGATCGCTCGTCGCCGATCAGGTGGCTCCCAATAGTGGTATTTTTCGTCGGCATGGGCAATACAATGCTTAAATCGCCTACGGATGGCTGGCCATGGCAACACGGATGAGTACAGATAAAGAGCTGGTGCGAAACATCGAAGCGGGCGAATTGCGCGATCGTCCCATCATCACCGTCAAAGCGATGGTTTTGGGTGTCGCAACTGTTGCCGCCACCTTCCTCTATCTCATTCACATTGGTCAAGGGTACCGAGTGGGCAGCTATGTCCACTCCTTGTTCCCCATGGCCGTGTTTATGCCGTTCGTCATCTGGTTGTTCCTGAATCTGCTGCTGAGAGTGATAGCGCCAAGTGTTGCCCTCGGGCAGGGCGAGCTGCTCACCATCTTCTGCATGTTGTGGATTGTCGGAACACTACCCCAGCTTGGCTGGATGACCTACTGGACATCGATCATGGCGGCGCCCAGCTATTTTGCCTCTGCGGAGAACAACTGGAGCGAAGCCTTTTTCGACGTCCTCCCTTGGCATGTTTTTGCCGAGACCTCTTCTCATGTCATCGAACCATTCTGGTTCGGATTGCCGGAAGGCATGGCGATTCCCTGGGGCGCATGGATCCCTGCAATCGCTCACTGGCTCGGCGTCTCAGTGGCGATGGTGATGTTTGGATACTGCCTGTTTGCGCTTTTTCACAAGCACTGGTCCGAGGGGGAAAAGCTGGCGTTCCCCATAGCTCAGCTGCCACTCGATCTGACCCGTGGTTTCGGAACTTCCGAACGTATTCCATCTATCTTTCGCTCAGGCCGATTGTGGATCGGCTTTTCTATCGTTTTCATCCCTATTCTCTACAACATAGCAACCTATTTCAGCCCCGGAATGCTGCCGCTTCAGATCTATTGGGAAGCTTACCGGATTGAATTCAGTAACGATTTCACTTTCACCGTTCGCATTCTGCCGTTGATATTGGGCATTACCTATCTCTGCCCAGTCGACATTCTGGGAAGCTTGGTAATCTTCCATTTGATCGCCAAGGTGAAGATGTGGGTAATGACCAGACTGGGGGTGATGGTGGGCTCAGAGGGACAGCCTTTACCGATCAGCGAAATTCTGTACCTGGAGAGTTACGGCGCTCTCGTTTTCGTCGGTCTGTGGTCGATATGGTTGGCGCGATCCCATTTGCGTTGGGTGGGGAGACTGGTCTGGCGCGGAGAGGGAACTGAACGTCAAACCAGAGTCTATCGATTCGTAGTAGCCGGCCTGCTGTTGTCAGCCGCTTACATCATCGCCTGGTGCGTCGGTTTGGGGATGAGCGTTCCGTTGGCTACGGGCAGCCTGTTGTTGATGACGTTGTCCTATTTTGTCACCGCCAAGCTGCTGGCCGCAACTGGTTTTGCATACCTGTTGCCGAACCGTACCTACTTGAAGGGGGACACGTTTGTATTGGACCTCATTGGTTCGGCGCATCTCTCACATCGTCAGCTCATCGCCTACAAGATAATGACGAGCAAAGCTTTTTTCGGAACTTTTCGCATTCCAGCGTGGCCGGCTATTCCGCATATCTTCCGCATATTCTCGCTGGACAAACAGCCACTGCGAGTCACCCTGCTGGTGCTGTTGGCTTTTCCGACCGGATTCCTGGTAGCGTCCACGGCCACCATTCAGTTGGCCTACGCCGATGGAGGCTCGGTTTTCATGGGGGGCAAAGCGAACCAGGTGTTCGAACAGATGGTGCAACTAGTCAACAACCCCATTGCGCCTGATGCCGAGAAGTGGTTCATCTGGATTTTTGGCTGGGTGGAGGCGGCACTCATAGCTATCGCGCGGACGCGGCTGCATTGGTTCCCGGCGCACCCGGTGGGTCTGGTCTTCCAATCGACCTTTGGCACCAACCTGTATTGGTTCAGTCTAATGTTGGTGTGGGTCGCAAAGCTGGCGATCCTGCGAATTGGAGGAGCCAGCGCCTTTCGGCGTGGCAAGCCGCTGTTCTACGGCATCGGTATCGGTTACGTGTTCGGGGTTACTTTGTCAGTTATTGTCGATCTCATTTGGTTCCCGACCCAAGGCCATTCGATGCACGGTTGGTAGGTCGGCGCTCGCAGCGCGGATAACTAAAAAAGGGTGATGCCAAAATGGCACCACCCTTCAGTTTTGCTGAGCGAATCCGCTTACATCGGCGTCAGGTTCTCAGCGGCGGGCCCCTTCTGGCCTTGAACCACTTCGAATTCAACCGTCTGGCCTTCGCGCAGGGTGCGGAAGCCTTCGGTTTGAATGACGCTGTGGTGCACGAAGACGTCGTCACCGCCTTCCCGCTCGATGAAGCCATAGCCTTTCGTATCGTTGAACCATTTCACGGTTCCGGTTACGCGGTCAGCCATGAGTGATCTCCCTTCTCTGATTACAGGTGGACACGTTGAAGCAGTTCAATCCCACGTGCACTGAAATCAGGAGGCACAGAAAGAAGGAACGGGACTGCAACAAAGATTGTTGATTGGACTGAAAATCGGTGATGAGTGAATGCGGACAAACCGTAAAGCAGAGTAACGCGAATTTCCTAACTAACGTCCCCCGGGGCCCCTACTATTATTATTACGTCCTCGCCGAGTCAGAGCCAGTTTCCTCTTCTCAGCGTGGGTCATGTTGGCGAGCCTTTCGGCTTTCTTCTGACGCCGAATGCTTTTTTGTAGATCGATCTTTTTCTGAACTGACGGTTTGGTGTAAAATCGTTTACGCTTCAGATCCTTGAGGATTCCAGATTTCCTGGTTTGAACCGAAAAGCGCCGCAGAGATTTCTCGAAAGGTTCGTGGTCACGTACCTGGATGCTGAAATTAGACATCTACTTCTCCTGCTGTAAACAAACAATACCTACGACCGAATAGCGAACCCGCCGCAGCGAAGCCATTATTATAAGCAGAAAAATATACTTTCGCAAAGCACTATGAAGCAGTAAGTGACGGATCAGGCCGGAAAGAACTCCGTGAGATCTGCAGATATGGCCTCAAATACTTGTTTTTATTATAAATATTACGGATCCAATGGGAGGTTGACACGGACGTTGCCGAGGCGTTGGGATTCCAGGAATCCCAGCATGACGTCCACGACTCTCTTGGCCTCAAGGCCGGTGCACTGAGGTGCACGGTTGTTCTCAACCGCGTTGATAACGTCGCGGACGGAGAGGCCAATTCCACTGCCCGCATCCCTTGAGCCCACATCGAGTGCGGTGGTTTGTTCAGCCGTTGTCAATCTACATTCGTTGGTGGCTTCAGCCTCGTCCACCATTAAAACCCCGTCGGTACCGACGATCTCAAGGCGCATTTTGTGTGGAGGGGTGGTTTTCGGACCACCGATGTAGATTCCGCGCACGCTGTTGGAGAAATGGATGTATCCGTGTGCGCTCGGTTCGCTCTCGGGCAGATGGCCGCCGTCTCCACGATACTCGGTGTAATTTTCGTAACCTGACTCTAACTCTGCGAATACCCAGTCCGGGGCTCCGCCACTGAACCAGCACATGGCATCGATGAGATGGGTGCCGTTACGGAACAACATCGCCCTCGGGCCATTTAGCACACCAACCACGTTCTGAACAGGACCAATGATGCCTTCGTCCACCAGTGCTTTGACTCGTTGCCAATAGGGCATATATCGTCGCGTATGGTCGACCGCCAGCACCGTCTTGTTGCGAACGCATGCCTCAAGCATGCGTTCGCAATCGGATATCGTGGTCGCTAGCGGTTTCTCGCAAAGTATGCCCTTAACACCGGCGTTGGCGCTATTCACCACTAAGTCTGCGTGCAGATGATCGGACGTGGCGACGGTGACAAAATCCAGCTTCTCTTTGGCCAACATCTCCTGGTGGTCCTTGTATAAAGCCACGTTTGGCCACGTCTCCTGCCAACGCTCCTTGAACTCATTCAGCAACTGATCGGACAGATCGCAACCGGCGACCAAGTCGGCGTTGTCCAGCCCTTCCAAACCGGCCGCGTGGGTGATGCCGATGTTGCGACATCCGATTACGGCGACGCGATGTTTGACCATTTTATTCTCTGCTCCTCGAAGTTGGGATTCCTACAATTGGGGGCCGAAAAAATTAGCCCTGCCCCAAACTGGGTAACATAGCAGCCTCGTCCGAGCGGTCAATCGACAACCAAGCTTGACAGTGTCGGCTAGCTATTAATAGGATGTCGTAAAGCGTTACAACGAAAGGGTTATTCTATGCATAGGGTTGGTTCCACCGAACAACGACTGCAAGAGAAGCCGTACGAAGACCGGGTTTGTCGTCTGGAGCGGTATCCAGATTGTTTGCCTTCCATACATCGAACCCAAGAGAAACGAGACGAAGCCCGCGCGGTCGCCATCCCGATTGAGGAGGAGATCGAGGCGATGGTGGCTATAGGGGTCGAAGTTTGGACCATCGGGGGACAGCGCGATCGTGGTTGGCCGTTGTATCCATCGAAAATGGTAGACCCGCCCGCAGATGTGGATTTCGACAAAACCATCCGGTTCGTGGACATGTTGCACGATAAGGGGATCGTCGTGCTCTCGTACTATCCGTTCATCTTCACCAAACCTTTGATAGAGAAACACCCCGACTGGATGATCGGAATGCTGGACGACGGCGGCGTGGAAGTTTGGAACGAAGGCTGGTTCTGCTGGAATTCACCGTTCAGGGATTGGCTCGGGGATTATATGGTCGAACTGATCGATGCTCTTGATTTGGACGGGATCTATTTCGACGACATGAACTGGGGATCCCACTCCGACGAGGGACAACGTCGGACAGGAGGCTGCACCTGCAAGTACTGCAAACACATGTACCTGGAAGAGACTGGGAGAGATCTTCCCACACGGGTTGACATGCGAAACGCGAATTTCAAAAGATACGTAAACTGGCGTTACGATAAATTTTGCGAAGGCGTGCGTCACGTGAACAACAGGATCCACCAGACACATTCACACGCCATCATTGACGTCAACTATTACGGCCGTCCTTATGGAGCTCCCGACATTGGGTGGAAGTCGGCTCACCCCATGAACCGCATTGATCTGGACAGTTATCTTTTCGTCGAAGCGGGATTAGACAATCTCGGGTGGTCCGTGCCTGCGAAGGTCTGCCACGCCCACGGCACTACCTTCGGGGTGCTGCAATTTCAGAGTCAATCGTTCCCCGAAGGAGCGGCGCAAAGTGCGCAGTACCCGGAGCCGTACTCTTCCGCTCTTTGCGCTCTCACTGCCGTTGCTCATGGCGGCGCCTATATAAACTGCGCCATTCAGATTACCAGTGGGGGAGAGCATTCGCTCTATACTGACACGGCAAAGTATGTTTACGACGAGATAAAGAAGCTGCGGCCGTACGTCGAGCACGAATCGGTCAAGCACGTAGCGCTGCATTTTTCACAACAGACTCGCGACTTCGGATATCCCGACGTCCCCGACGATTATTGGCGCGGCACAAAAGGGTATCATCAGATGCTCAGCCGCTCCCACTGCCTACTCGATTATATCTTCGATGGTGAGCTCACTTACGACAACATCGCTAAGTATCCGGTGCTGCTGCTGCCGAACAGCACTTGTCTGACCTCAACCCAAGGGGACGACATTCGCCGCTACGTGGAAGAGGGCGGAATGCTCATTGCTACCCACGAGACCTCGCTCTTGGACGAGCTAGGTGAACAGAGGGACAACTTTCTTCTTGCAGATGTCCTCGGGATCGATTATCGGGGCCAGGATGAGGTCTTCCAGCCGGAAGCGACCAAGAACGATGTGATGTGGGAGAAAGACTGGTTTGGCCGCGTGGTGGATCGTTCCGAGTGTGCCATTTACTTGCCTCACGATACCGGTATACGCGATGCATGCGGTCATCTTATCGCTTTCGCGGCAAAACAATCTAGCATAGAGGCGCGCGCGGGTACCCAGGTTCTGTGCACGAAAAGCACCCTGGGTTGGACCAACAATCCACCTCTTTACGGCTTTAATCCAACCAAAGATCAAGACTCCAGAATTCCTACCATAACCTTGAACCAGGTAGGCCGTGGCAAAGCGATCTATATCGCCGCCGATATCGGCGGTGCCTACGAACGTAACCCGATGCCCCCAACCAAACGACTTTTTGCTCATTTGGTGGGTATGGCCGAAGCGCCGTTGGCGGTGGATGGACCCGGTGCGGTGGAGGTGACGGCGTGGAAACGTTCAGGCGATGAAACGGCGGTGCATCTCTTGAACAATCCCACCCGTAGCGCGCCGTGGGGCACCGGAAGGGGACTACTCAGCACCCACTTCTACGTGGATGAACTGATACCGGTGCATGACATCCACATAGCCCTCAATGGGAAGACGGCTACCCGCGCCTGGCTGCCGTTCAGCGACACCGAGCTGGATCCGCAGCATGTCGTAGTGCCCAAGCTTGATCTTCAAGAGCTGGTGCTGCTGAAGACGGGATAGAAATACGGATGCGGATGCCGACTTAGCGCAACAGAAATCTCAACAGCCAGGGGCCGTCTGAATCTGCAAGCGCAGCATCTAAGTTCGATAACTCCACCTGCAAATGGCTTGCCGCGTTGACTACGTCGAAGAGGTCGAGGGTTGTGTCAAGTGCGGGCAAAGATTCGCTGATTGCCTGGATTATCGGATTGCGACTTTCCCGACTCCCGACGCTCGCGGCAGTAATCAACACGTAGCGGTATGATCCCCGACTTCCGGGGAACATCGTGTAGGAGGCAGCAGTTCGAAGTTTGCCGTCAAGCCTGACACCTTGCTGCCGATCGCAGCCGGCGAACAGCAGGCTGTTCAAGCTGCGGACTACGTGGTAGGCTGGCCGCGGATTGGACAGCCGATCCAACAAACCATGGCTCACATCGTTGGTGCGATCCAGATCCACGAACGGTGAAATGAAGATACGCAGATTGGGATCGGCCGCGGCGGCAAACACCGCTTCAGCTGCCCGATTCGCATGGCTCTGTTCGTCGGTGCCAGCCAACTCAGCGACCAGATCATAACCGCGAATCCGGCTCGAGGGCAGGTGCTCGGAGAGCGTGCGGACAATCCGTATAGGACTGTCCGTATCGTCGAGGTTACAGATTACGCGGTCAAGCTCGGTGTCCAGTGCTTCCAAGTGGCGATGCAGCTGCGATATTTCGTCGACCTTATAGCCGATACGAGCCCGGGGATGGTATTTCCCGGGTCTCACCTCGCGCGCCAGATACGGAGTTAGAACGACTGTCTTGCCTAAGATTTCATGGCATTCCGCGAGAGCCGCCAGACATGTCTGTTCCGGCATAACGGCTCCCGTTACCTGCACTTCGATTGCATCTAGAATATCCACGTGCTCTTGTGTCAGCTGTCGAAGCGGCAGGTTTTCTCGCCATAGCCAGAAGGCAGTGACATTCACCCCTTGTTCGCGCAACAGTTGCAGCCGCTCCCGTTGCAGCGGGCTGGACAAGTCGGAAGCGGGTACGCGAACGTGCCCTAAGCCCGCCTCCGTGCAGGCGAGAAACGGATGATCGTCGCGTACCCGTTGGCGCAAGGCGCTGGGCCAGGCTACCGATCCTTCGTCAAGATGTGCCAACGGACGCCGCAGATACGTTCCTACTGGTGACGCAAGATGCTTCGAGTTCAACGTCAACAAGCTACGCTGCAACGAATTCTCGTTGCCGGAAATTTCAGTGCGGATGAAGTGCACGGAACAATCTTTCTTGAAGACTCGTATCAAATAAAATCCGAGCTTGGCGTCGTCGTTGCGACCCTGGTCTTCGGGTGGAGAAATCGAGAAAGCTTCGTAGAAACCAGCCCGTGAGGTCGTTGTAGAAGCGCAGACGCGCAATTGTGTGGTACCGGTTTTGTTAATGACGCGAAAATGAGTGTGCCCGCAGAACAGCAATTCTACCTCGTAAGCAGCCAGCAATTCGAGCAGCCAACTTCGGGCAGGTTCGTCCAAGCTGTTGTAGAAACCGCGGTCCGGTTCTGTGCGGTCGACAAAGAAGGGAGGCAGGTGCATGAACAGAAAGATGCGTTTATCGCGATGCTGCTCGAGATCGTTCTCCAGCCACGCTTTCTGATCGGTTGCCGCCGGCAGCGATCCGTTCATGATTTGGGAATTGAGGGCGACGAAATGGATGCCGTGGTGATCAAAGCTGTACCACGAGGGGCCTAGTTGCCGTTGATAAATGTCCAGGGTTTCCTGCGATACCCAATCGGCGAACATGGTGGCATCTGGTTTGTCCCCGATGTCCATGTTTCCGGGTATGTGGTACGGCTGCAAGCCGCTTCGTCGTATCTGCTCCAATGCCTTCTGTCGCGCCTCCTCGTGCTCCGGTTTGGCGGGATTTTCTTCGGTCAGATCGCCTAGGTGAATCACAAACTTTGCTTCCAAAGCTGCCGCAATGTCCAAAGCGCGTTCGACGCGTGCGGGCCATCTGCGCACCGAGTCGAATTCTACCGCATACGGTTTTGGATTCAGGATGAAATGGGTGTCGCTGATAACGACGAACTCGAAGAGAGCAGGAGGCAACAGGTGGCGATCGAAGGTCGTGGTGTTTGGCATAGGTCTTCTCGGGCGATCTGTTAGAGCAGATCGGTCAATTTACTTACCGCCAACGAAAGGATCTTCGTGTCGATTGCGATCGCAAATCCGTTCGCCGAGGGAGCGATTGGTTAGATTGAACTCTACGAGAAGTCGATCTGTACGGCAGCATCCACAAACGTCACCAGCACCGTTATCGGTTGAAAGAATGTATTTCTCATGGCAAAGAAACTGATATGGCGCGTATCGTTCCTATCATCGACGTGGACTGGGGGGCGTTATCTTTTCGAAAGATTACCCGTTTAATTATACCCGATCAAGACAAGGGTCGATGTTGACTCCGTTTCACGCGATCCTTACTTCTCGCTACATGCCCCACCCGATTTCATCCACTGAGAAAGAGTTCTGGCGAAGTGTACGCCAAGCGTTCTATCTCCGCGAGGAAATCACCTATCTGCAAGGTGGTACGGTGGGACCGTCAGCCCGCTCGACCATCGAACGGGTCCATGAGTTACAACAGTTTCTTGAGGAAGACCCGCTGCACCACCGGTACAATGGCGACCTCGTGGAAGCGCGGGATCGTTCGCGACAGAAGCTTGCCCACTTTTTGGGCACTCGCCCGGAACGGGTTGCGATGGTACTTAATACCACCATGGCTATGAATATCCCTGCGCGCGGGCTTCAGATGGAAGCTGGTAGCGAGATTGTCATGGGAGATCAGGAGTATGCGTCGACGCGGAACATCTGGGAAGTGACCGCCAAGCGCAAGGGACTCGTGATCCGTTTGGCAAAGTTGCCAATGATGCCCACAGACTCGGAAGAGATTGTTGACGCTTTTGCGGCGGCCATGACGCGCAATACTAAACTGGTGTTGTTCAGCCATGTCTATTTCACTACCGGCCTAGTAACCCCGGTGGCTCATTTGACCAGGATGGCACACGACAAAGGCGCTATCGTCGTTGTTGATGGGGCTCACGCTCCAGGCATGATACCGCTCGAACTTGACGCCTGGGATTGCGATTTTTACGGTGCCAGCTGCCACAAATGGCTACTGGCGCCCAAGGGCGTCGGTTTTGCATACGTAGCCGAGCGACATGCCGGCAATATGGAACCTCCCCTGCTCGGATTTGAGCTGCCTGAGTCTAGCGACGCCCAACGTTTCGAGGTGCCTGGAGTTTGTGATTGGACGCATGCGGCGGCGCTTGAGACCGCGCTTGACTTCCAGTTGAATATCGGCTGGCAAGATCGTATTCGGCCCTATTGCCTCGCCCTTGCCCGTTATCTTAAGCAGCGGCTTCTCGCCTTCGAAGGTTCCCATCTGACCGTACCGTTGGACGAAGAGATGTCTGGCTTCATCGTCAGTTTCTACATTGAAGGTGTCGATGCTGGAAAGGTCTGTCGGTTCATGTGGGAGGAGCTTGGTATCGAGGTAGTAAACACCTCAGCATATGGGCACAGCTGCTTTCGAGTCTCTACCCATTTTTATGCCTCCTTCGAAGATCTGGACCGTTTTCTCGAAGCGCTAGATGAGATCGCAAAACGACCCGATATGAAACTCGAATGACTGTCATTGGTGCAACCAACTTTGTGTGTAACCGCTTATGTTAGCACAAAACAAATGCGGCCCTATGAGTGAGCTTCAATTTGATCCTGCAGGCGGAGACCGTCAGCTCTTTTTGGACGATAGCAGTATCCAACGCTGCGAGAATCTTACGCGCACCATGCACCAGCCGGTGAAGAAGGGAGCGGTCATTCGTCCCCGCATGGGAATTGATCCGCCATGCCTTCAGATCCGTTCAGCGCCGATCTGGGATCCAAAGAAGGAGTGCTTTCGTATCTGGGGTGCGGGTTCCGTTCGCGAGAGCGACGATGGGCTCAATTGGCGCGTGGCAGCACCTTATTTAGGTCCCGCCCTGGTTGTCTACGATAGCGAGGATCCGGATCCGGGCCGAAGGTACAAAGCCTTCTCTCCCGGGCAGCGTGCCGTCTCGCCAGATGGCGACCACTGGACCACGCTCGAGCTGCCATCGGTACCAAGCCAGGATGAGCACAACTTTTCGTTCGACGAAGACGGCAGGTTGTTTATCGCCACCGTCAAACACGCGGGGCCGCACGGCCGATCGGTATGGCTTTCCACCAGCCGGGACTTCGATCACTGGACCGATCCCGAACTCATGTTCCATGCCGACGACATAGACCAACTGTTGGGGGCCGAGCAAATCAGGAATCGTTTCGAAAATTCCGATCTCGCTTCCCCCTACTTCGATTTCCCACCGACCTACAGCGTCGATATCTACAATATGTCGGTGTTCCGCTACGAAAGCGTCTATTTGGGGTTTCCGATGATGTATCACCAGACCGGCAAGGTCAGCGGAAGCTGGCCCGATTTTGTCAACTGGGATCTCACGGAGGAGATGCGATCCATCTTCCAACGAGACGGGGATTGGTCCGGCTTTCATCACGTGCAGCTGGCGTGGAGTCGTGATTTGCGGGTCTGGTCCCGGCCGCCGGCGCGAGCACCGTTCCTCGATCTTTCGCCCATGGGTGGCGGCGATCTCGACCTCACCTCAGTCACCGGTCCCTCGTTTCCCCTGCTGCGTGGCGACGAACTTTGGCTCTATTACACTGGTGGGCGTCAGTACGGCGGCCCCGAACCCAAGACCGGGGTTGATCAAGAGATGTGTGGAACTTGTCTGGCAGTGATTCGACGTGACGGATTTGTGTCTCTCGACGCAGGCACGGATGAAGGCAACCTGGTCACCGAGCCTTTCAAGTGGGAAGGGAGGCGCTTGTTTATCAACGCACGGGCCCCGTCGGGCACGGTGCACGCCGAGATCCTGGACCCCGAGGGTAACGTACGATGCTCTTCATTACCGCTGACAGGGGACGTGACCAGCGGTGAGTTCGAATGGCGGCAGGCGGACTTCGACTACGGCGACGAGGTCACGTTGCGGTTATCGGCGCGAGATGCTTCGTTATTCTCTTACTGGCTGCAGTGATCCACGCCGGTCCACTCGGCGTACGGATTCTATGGGCGTTGCTTGCATAGCCTGACTCTTCGCTTTCTTCGAAGTCGGTTTGCTGAATTCAGTACACAAAAAAAGGCACACTCTCACCATGTTTCTTTCAGCGTTAGATGTGTCTGGGCACCGCCGAGCATTCGACAGATGCGAACTTAACTTTTTGCAGAGGCGATCTATGGCCGAGAAGCGCCGGCCGTCCTCTTCTCAGTCCAAAGTCAGAGAATGTAGATCGGTGTAAAACCGGGATTACTGATCCATGTCTAGAAATAATGCTGCTTCCACGGACGCGGCGACAGTTGACATCAAAGAAAGCTCGGCACTTCCGCCTCGTCGCTTGGAGGGACCTGATAATTAATGCGTCCACTGATCAGGTCAGCCACACGCACCAGCTCGCCACCCTGTTCCGCCGATAGATTGGCTCCGAGAGCAGCTGCCAACGAGTTGAGGGCATCGCCGTAGGGACTCAACGTTTTGCTGGCGTCGCCGCTTTGTACCGCGGCGACGAACGCCTGCGCTTGCAGAGCAAAAGCGTTGTCATGGCCTTCAGACTCCCAGACTGTTTGGCCATTCTCGATTATCTTGGTCGAGGACCATTCGATCAATGAATCGTCGCTAACGATAAGTAGTCTGCGCTGCGTCCTTCCGGAACCATACATCACGCGCGAGGTCGTTGTGTTGGCGGTGATGCCGCTATTGAACCGATAATTGACATTGTAGACGTGGGGCAGATTCATCGGTTCGGGTCCCTCGTCCGCTTTGCGCCCGACGTAAAAGGCAGAGACTGCAGTATAATTAGTTCCGGTCAGATAACGCAGCAGATCTACCCGGTGAATCGTGTTCTCCACGAATGACCCACCGCCCAATGCGTAGCGGCTCGTCCAATAACGCAACGGTTTGCCAGGGTTGATTTCCTGGTTGAGAAGGTGGCGTATCGTCCGACCAGCAAGCAACTCACGGGCAACCTCTGCGGCCGGCTCGTAGCGATTGACGAAACCGACTTGGCTCAGGACCCCGGCTTTCTGCACCGCCCGGTTGTAATCCACCGCCTTGGCCATCTCTAGGCTCTGCGGTTTCTCCACGAACACCGCCAGTCCCTTGCCGACAGAGATGAGTAGCTCGTCCGTGTGTAACGTCGGGGGGACACACAAATAGACCGCATCCAGCTCTTCCTTATCCAACATCTCGCGATGGTTGGAGTAGGCGTTCTCCGGTCGATAGGTATCTACCTGTTTCTTCAGAAGGCTCGCATCGACGTCACAAAAAGCTTGGAACAAGACCTCTCCCCGCTCTACCAACGGCTCCAACGCGGGCAAATGTGCGATGCTCGGGATCTGGCCCAGACCAATAAAACCGAGGCGTACTGGTCTCATAGAATTAGATCTGTAGACTCCTCTGGCATGAAAACGATATGGTTGACTCTGAAACAATCTATCACCCTTTAGGGCACAGTCCACGGTTGGGGTGATCATATTGACGGTTGCTTTTCCCGAAGAGCGACCTAGAATTGACTACTATAGGTGATGAATAAAGATGCAAACGGGCTTCTCATCGAACTGGGACTCGAACCCTTTCCCAATCCGGCGGTACCAGCGGTTTGCACTTGCGGTAAGTCGGTTTAGCATTTGCGGCATCGTCGTTCTCCTCGCTCTTGGCTGGCTGCCTGCGATCGCCGTCGAACCTCCTGTCGAGCCCGACCACGAGTTCACCTTCGTGGTGCTGGGCGATAGTCAGTTCGAATTGCCAAACACGTTCAACCGGTTGATCGACGAAATCGTACATCTTTACCCCTCGTTTGTGATTCAGGTAGGGGACATGATTAGCGGCTATGTCGAGGACTTGGATGTGTTCCGCGCTCAGTGGAAACGATTCCAGGCACAGATTTCGACACTGGGAGAAATTCCGTTCTACCCTGTTCCCGGCAATCACGATTTGCTCGATGCTAGTAGCCAGCCGGGAGGCGAAGCGGTGTATCGAGAAGTGTGGGGAGACACCTATTACTCCTTCGACTACCACAATGCCCATTTCATCGTATTGAATACCGACGACGGGGTGGGGAGTGAGATCGTCGGAAGACAGCTGCGGTGGCTGGAGGAGGATCTTGCCCAATCCCGCGAACAGGACCACATCTTCGTCTTTTTCCACCGTCCAATCTATGCCCTGAAGAATCAGGAGCAGCTCCACGCTCTGTTTCGCGAGCATGATGTGAGTGCGGTGATTTATGGCCACATGCACCATCTTAATTATCACGTTCGCGACGGCATCCCGTATGTCATGACCATGAGTGCGACCAGGTTGAGCACGCCGTTTCCGTTTGAAGCCGGCAATCTTCACCACCTGCTTATGGTCACGGTGCGCGACAACAACTTCCGCATTGCCGTCGTAAAACTCGGATCGGTGTTACCTCCCGACATCGTTTCACCGGAACAGAACAGTATGTTGTATCGCCTGGAAAAACGGTTCCTTTCAGAAAAGAGAATACCGTTCGACAAGCTGCAGAAGACGGACGAAGGATACGAGGTGCCGCTCAAGGTGAACAACCCTACTGATCAAGATCTCCTCGCCTTCTTCGAATGGGAGCTTCCCAATGCCCGCTGGTCGATGGAATCCAAAGGTCTGCGCGTGGCGCTGCCAGCTGGAGTCAGAGAACACCCGGTCACGTTTCAGATCCGTCGTGAGATTGACTATCGCCCGGAAGTGTATCCCTCGTGCACCATCAAAACGTTGTACCTGACGCAGTCCGGTGATGTGGTGCAATCGGAACACGTCTTCGAGCTCGTGCCTGCAGAATAGAGAGATCGCTAGCCGCTGCACCGGCGTTCATATTATCTCAATATATTTGGCACTGTTTGTCCTGCTTGTTTGTTGGAGAAGGAACCCAACCGATCTCCGCTATACACCGAGGTTGCCAATGCAAACACGATGTAAACCGTCCACTCTATGGTGGCGCTTGAGTACGAAACCGAGCGCACATAGGACAGCTTCAGCCATGACGCGATATTTGTCTGGTTTATTAGTGTTGCAACGGAAGTTCGGGTTCGAGGAGGTCGTTACTGCTGCTGGCAGGTGGGCTACCAGTTCGGACGCTGATTGGACGTTACATATACGCAACTTCTGTCGTAGGTGAAACAACCCCAGCGAAGAAAATCACATCAGTTCATGGAAATCGGGAAAGCCGATAAGGGCGCGGACGAAGAAGGAAAGGGTGTCGTAATCGGCAATCTGACGCTCGGGCGAATCAAACGTCTTGCCGTCCCGATGCAGGCCGACGATGGTGCAGAGATCGTAGCCGAAATAACGGGAGGAATTTGTAATCGTGGCCATCAGCGTCCGGCGCTCAAAGCCGTCCAGCTTGCGGGCATTGTTTTTGAATCGATAAGGGAGTGGGCCCCAGCCCTGAATTCCAAGTCTCACCGTTGTTCTGCGCATGAGTGGTAGAGCCAACTGTAAAATTGGCATCGTTTCGTATTCCATACGCATCACCCGATCCTGCTCTTGGTCGACGAAACGGATCATTAGGAACTTGAACTTGGGCTGGATACTCAGACTGCCAATCCTCCAGGTGTAGTCGATGCGGTTCACCATCGTCCAGTGATCCAAACGGCGCTTGCGCTCTATGCGGCCAGCCGACTGACGTCCTCCCTGCTGCCAATTCATCCGGAGTCGTAGTTTTTGTACCACGTTAAACGTTGACCAGGGTTGCAGCCAACTTTCCACATAGGACTCGTTTACGTAGCTGTCCTCGTACCAGAGCGGATCTGGCCTGGTTCGGCTAAGAAAGGAAGCATTTCCATGGTAAAAATGGTGAACGAAGTAACGGAAAACTTCAGTAAACTGGCGGTCTTCGGTTAATACACTGTAATCATCAGGAATCGAGTCGTTTACTTTACGAAAATGGTTTTCGGCGAAGATCCTGCGCAAGCGCTCGCTGCCTGTCCGTATGTAGGACAGTAGCACGTATGTTGATCGGTTTACACCGTCGCTAGCAATCCCGTCTATGTCATATTGGCCTATAGATAAGGTTAAATTTCGTATCAGGTCAGTTTGTCCGAAAAGATGATAACCTTTCTGATCGGAATCATACGGATAGTCCGGGGATAGATCGTCTTCGCGTTGATCAGGCTCACCATTATTATTACGATCCAGTCCATACGTGTGGTCGTTTGATTCTACTTCGTACATCAGGAACGGCTCCAGATAATCCGGCAGAAGGTTGCCGTTGCGATTGATGTCAGGGTAGCCGTCGTTGTTGAAATCCTGGCCTACTAGGACGCCGTCGGCGTCTACGTCAATATCGTTCCGATAGATAGTGCCAGGCGTGTATCCTGCACGTGTGTCGGGAAACTGGTCACCATCGTCGTTATCCTGCACCAGATCCCAGTACATCGTGTCGTTTGAAAGTCTGTTGATCACGCTGCGCCGGTCCCTGATACCTGGTTCGTCCCATATAAATGTCCGCATAGAAGTGGTAAAGTCGGGATTCATTGTGAAATACTCGCCCCCGAAGCGCCAATTCTTGTACCAACGTGTTGCGTTGATGAAGTAAGCAGAATCATCGCTGATGAATCGCGGACTTTTTGAGAAAGCTGGCTGATTGTCGATTTCTGCTGGGAATCGTCGATAAACCCTGGATCGAGCATATTCTCCAGAAATCTCGGTACCGACAAGCTGAAGGTTCATGTTTGCACTGTAGGTAAATAGAGAGGTGTCTTCTCCCAGCTTGAACCGAACTCGCTTAAGATTGCTGGCATCTTTTACATTGCCGTGGGCACGTTTGACGGTCCGGTAAAATTCAGCCTTGAAACGTCCGGCGTAGCCTTTGGCTTTTGGACTATCTTCGTAGAGCGAAGAGACGTCAATTCGATAGTCGTTGCCGACGATTGCTTCAACCTCAATTGATTCGATCAGACTTTCGCCGGTAACATCGAACAAGAATGCAAGTTGCTCGTCTCCATTGGCGTGTAATACACCGTTAGGCGATTCTATTGCAAAGTTGGCAAGCAACCCTTTAACGTTGGTTACGTTACTTATGTCGATACCGACTTCGTGGTCGATTCGGTACAAATAATCGGCATATCTGACTACATCGCTGCGCCCCTTAAAATAAGGAAAGAAGGGCTTATAATAGGAGCGGGCGGTAAATTCGCCGGTAGCTCGTGAATAAGATCCGATCTGACTAGGCACACTGGAACGATTGCGGATCACCGTGGGGATTATGTCAGATCGACGTGTGCCATTTATCAAAATCACGACGTCGCTGACCAACGCACCTCCTTTCCCATCACGGGGCGAGTCGTCGGAAAAACGAACAACGACCCAATCCGCCAGAGGGGTACGAGGCCTCAAAGTGCCCTTGATGCTATTATTTGGCTTTGTGCTCTGATAGGTGTGAACGTTGGCGAAATTTACACCCAAGCTGGAGGCGCCAAGGTCGAATTGCATACGCCCGCCAAGTAACATCGAGGATTCGCGAGCAAACATGTGGTCTTCAATGTGATACTGGGCAAGGCGGTCGTAATCCCAGCCGCGTGGCGAATACGGGCGTTCGATGCGACTGGCAAGAGTAGTGAGCTTCAGATGGGGAGTCCACAGGTCCGCTCGTAAACCGTTGTAATCTACTTGGGAAAGGGTTAATGGTGTAAAACGTGCAGTGAGTCCATGGCCAACCATAGTGTTGTAACCCCAATTGCCATACCCGTCCCGCGCTACAGCCAAATAGTTGAACGATTCAGTCCAGGTGCCTTCATCAATTTGTATGGTACTGCCCCACTTCTGGTTGGCTTGACGTTGCTCGGACCAATTGTAAAGGTCGAAACCCGTCATGACTTTGTTTCCCATTTGATCGTAGAATGTCTTTTGTGCGTACTGCCAAGCCAAGTGTGATCCTTGTGGCAAGGTGTGATGCAAATAGTTGGAATATTTGTTGTAGGCGTAGTTATTGTATTCAGGTCTGTCGTAGCGCAGCATCGATCTTGCGGTGAGGATTTGGGGAAGCTGCGCAGTAGCCTGTTCAGCTGTACCATATGACACCAACCCCAGGACGCCGACAAAGCCGCTCACGATAACGGCTTTGAACGGAACTCGCGATTTTTCGTTTGAATTATTCACAGTTGAGTGTAGTCCTGATCGAGATCAAGCAAGCGACATATTATACGAAAGAGATCTAAAGTTACATATGTATTTAACCTCTATTTCCCATATCAAACCTTAAAACCGCTTTTCAAAGGGTTCATAACATGTTATTAGACAACATAATAACGATCGTTTCTGGCAATGGACACGGGTTATCCAGAGGGTGAAAGCATGAGGATGAGTTTTGAAGGTGGAATAAAGCTAGAATTTCATTATTTAAAGGTGACCTCTGACAGTGGTCTTTTTGCGTATCGTGAACCTGATGATGCGCTGGGATTATTCGAGGCCGCGTCTACGGTTTTATCAGACCAACGTAGCGGCTGCAACATCAAAATGCGATGGCTATCTAATTACGCCAATCCATCTATAGCCGTCTTGCGGGGTATGAAGATGTCAGTGACGCCGAGCGTCTCTCGGTTGATCCTGTCATGAGAGCGATCAGCGGGAAAAGGGTGCCCAAAAAACAGGCTGCCACACGGTTGCACGTGCATTAACGGCAGTACTGAAACAGACGAACTCCCGTATTTACTGGGATATGTCATGATAGAAATAAACGAGCGCGAGAAGTTTCTCATGGACCTGCAGGGTTATCTACATGTAAAAGACTTTCTGAATGCCAAGGAAACCAATGGACAAAGCTGAAAGCATCAAGCGGAAAACAGGAGAGGATCAGCCTTTAATTTAGCCCGATATTGGGATTCTATTAAATCAGGCGCCCGTATTCGGAGAATCCCACCAGGGCGCGCACGAAAAAGGAAACCGTGTGGAAATTGTCGGCCTTGCGTACGCGAGAGCTGTAGCGGAGGTGATCTTTTTCCAGGCCGGTAATGGTGACCAAGTCGTAGCCGAAGTAGGTGGAACGCATGGTTAGCGACGAGATAGTGGTGCGGCGCTCGAAACTCTCCAGCCTGCGTGCCCGGTCATCAAAGCGATAGGGCAAGGGGCCCCATCCCTGCAGAGCAAAGCGGAATGTTGTCCGTTTCATCAATTGGAAGCTTGCCTGCACGATAGGAATGGTGTCGTACTCCGAACGGATAAACCGGCCTGAACCTTGGTTCGTCAAACGCAGAGCCAGGAACTTGAACTTCGGTTCGAGGGTAAATCGCCCGCAATTCCAGGTGTAGTTGATAGAGTGAACGGAGGTCCAGTAGTCGAGGCGGCCGCGGGCGCGTGCCCCGGCGAGCTGACTTTTTCTTTGCCAGTTGAGTCGCAAGCGTAATTTCTGAACCAGACTCAAACCACTCAGCGGCTGCAACCGCGCTTCTAAGTAACTCTCGTTTACATAGCTGTCTCTGTAGGAAAGGGGATCCTTACGACTAGTCGGACGAAAGCCCCTAGCTCCGTAGGTCATCGCAGTGTGAACTGAATATCTTTGATATATGGAGCTGAAACGACGTTCCTCTGCGATTACATAATATCGATCTGGTATGTCATCCTTCACTTTCCTGAGATTGTTCTCAAAGAAAAGTGTCCGCAGTCGATCAACACCCTCACGCTGGTAGGTGAGTAGTGCGTAGTTTGTTTTGCTTTTTCCAGCGCCGGCTATTTCCTCCGCTCGGTAGTGGCCAACGGCCAGAGACCAGTGGGGACTCAGGTCGAGTTGGCCGAAGAAATGATATCCGCGCTCGTCCCAATTGTAGGGGTAATCACGCTCCCTATCGTCTTCGCGAAAATCAGGTTCATCATTGTTGTTTCGATCGAGACCGTAGGAAAATTCGCTTGGCTCCACGTCAAACATGAGAAACGGTTCGATATAGTCGGGAAACGGATCGCCGTCTCTGTTGGTATCGGGATAACCGTCACGGTCCACGTCCTGTCCAAGATAGACACCGTCGTTATCCCAGCCGTCCGCGTAGGCATCCCCGTCTTCGTTGTCATCTACCAGACTGATGAAGTTTGGGTGGATCTTGAAGAGTTCGGCTCCGAAACGCCCGTGCCCGAACCAGCGGACCAGGTTTGCGAAATATGCATCTCCGGGCTTGGAGAACCGCGGTGAATCGTCGAGGGTCTTCTCACGCCCGACATGGGCGGGGTAACGAAAATACTGAGAAGACCGGGCATACTCTGCATGCATTTCGAAGCCCAGCATGACCAGACTCATCTCGGCACTGTAAAAGAAGTTACCGGTGAAGTCTCCGATCTGAAAACGTATGCGCCCGAAATTGGAGTTGTCCTGGACATCAGCAAGAGCGCGCCGTACTGGATAGTAGGACCGAGCATCGTAGCGCTGTACGTAGTTTCGGTTGCGTTCGTTGATGGTTCTGACCGTGGACCAGCTGAACTCGTAATCGTTGCCAGCCAAGGCTTCCACGGCAGTGGAGATAACGCTTGGTTCCGCAGAAAGGTCAAATACGAAAACGACCTGCTCGTCGCGATCAAACTGGACGGTATGGATGTTCGAAACCAGCGGAAAGCTCTTGAGCAACCCAGGAAGATTGGTGCGATCGCTCACATCCTCCCCGCGCTCGTGGGCGATGCGATAGAGATAGTCGGCATGCAGCGGGTTGTGAGCGCCGTCGATATACCGGGTTGGTCGGAAACTGCCGGTCTCCCTCGAAATACGGCCGATCTGGGTAGCTTCGGCGGTGCGATGGCGGATGACATAGGGGACCAGGTCCGGCCGCTTCTCGCCATTGACAACGAGCTGGAGATCCTGAACTATGGGTCCGCTGTGACCATCATCAGGGGAATCGTCCCTAACCCTCACGATGATCCAATCGGGTATTTTGGTTTCCCTGTCGAGGCGGCCTTTGAGATTGTTTCCGGGAAGGGTGCTAATATATCTGTGGTAGCTTGCCCAGTTGAGTGCGAGGGTCAGTCCTCCTATCACGGTTTGTGCGCGATTGGCCAGTAGCAGTTGCGACCCCCTCTTCCGGTTGTGTCCCCAGCGACGCGCGTAACCAGTGAATTGCGCCTTAGGCGTCAGCAGGTCGATTCTCAGGCCGGATTGGTTAGCAAACGAGACGGTTAGTGGGGAAAGGTGTAGACGGCCAGTAGATCCAGCCAATGCCCTGTAACCCCAGTCGCCATAGCCGTCGTTGGCAACGATGACGCCGCCATCCCGCTGAATGTAGTTGCTGCCGCAGACGGCGCCGCGCCGATCCTCACAACTCAATCCCGGTTGCCGTAGCTCTTGCCAGTTGAGGAACTCGAACCCGGTGATCTGCTCGTTCCCCAAGGGGCCATAGAACCCTCGCGGGTGGTAGTTGTCGGCCAGACGTGGTGAGATTGGAATAGTATGGTTGGCGTAGTTGGTGAAGTGGTTGACGGCGTAGTTCTTGTAGCCGATTGCGTCGCGTCGGATCATCAACCGCTGTGGCGTGATCTCCTCCCGCTGTAGACGGCGCTGCGGTTCCGCTTCAGCGATCTGTGTCCAGTTTGACAACGGCGCGAGGCAGAGGGCGGCTAAGACGGCGACGAGTGACCGGTTTCTACGAACAATTTTGCGGTTCTCACCGCCCATGTAATACTACCCACATGCGATTCGAAGCTCTCTGGTTAACGCTGCATGTTGAGAAAAGCGGTAATACTGGCGGGTGCTCCTGGCTCTGCGGAACGGGCTTCCACCTTGAGAAAATTCCAGGCTCCTCCCACCAACAGATGAGTGCCTTCGCCGGCGTCCAGGCGATACTCTTCGTGCACGTTCTGCCAATCGTTGGCATTGTGGGAACCGAGCAGGCGCCAGCACAACGCGGCGCTCGAGTGTTTGTTGTAGATCTGCAGGTTCTTCTCCCGGTAACCCCGTGACTCCATGGTCGTGCCTTCGACAAATTTGTCTGCCGTGTCGCATTCGCGAAACAGATAACCGTCTTTTTGTTGGCGCTCGGGAATGCAGAAAGGGTTCATCTCGTAGATCATGTTGCGACCCCAATCGGTGACCAGAAAGGTGCCGCGTCTGGTGATGTGGATGTAGGTAGGAAGCACCATATTGCCCGCGGCATTGTAGAGATGTTCAGCGCTGCTGCCGCCAAGATCCCAGATTAGCTCTTTGTCCTGGTTGACGCAAAAAATGCGGGCGCGCTCGTCGACGATGATCGTCATGCCGCCACCCTGCTCATTGCTGCCATACCTCAACGCCCGCACTGGACAACCGAGGCGATCGTAGAGATCGCCGCCGGTGCCTTTTTCCACGTTGCCCTGGTCACCGGCATCTCCATACGACCATTTCACTTCGCTGCTGACGGTATCGATCTCCTGGATGACCCGGTTGCCTCCCCAGAAACCGGCCAACAGGTCGCCACCATAGGAGTCGTTGAAGTCGAAAAGGCGCTGCAGGTAAAACGGATTACCATGGGGATCGGTGTCGTAGTGCCACACGACCTCCTGGTCTTCTAGTCTGATTTTGTAGATGCCTCGAGCGATATCGGACACCATGATGTGCTCGTCGTCCCAGTAAATCGCCTCCAGCGGCCCCTCCGTCTTGTCGCAACACCAGAGAATCTCGCCGCTGTCACGGTGCAGGATCATGACGCGGTGATCCCCAAGCCACTCGGAAACGAGCACATGGCCGCAATACGGCCCCGAAGTTAGAAAATAGGCCGAATGGGTAGCCTCCTGGAGATTGCCGCTACCGGCTACACCCCGTTCGCCACGGAGAACTCGAGCTTCTCCCGTCGAGCGGCTGATGATCAGAACGTCGCATCCAAACTGCTCTGAGACCACGATCTCGTCCGGATTGAGCGGATTCTCCACCGCAGTGTGTGGGCCGGCGAGCTCGCCGTCGCCAAAACCGACGTTGCCGGTGCCGAAGGACCACAGCACGTGTTGGTCGTAGAGTGGCACTGTCGAGCGCAGCGCCTGTTTACGCGTTTGTAGCTGATTTCCCATTCAAACCTCGTTAGACGGTCAAATACTCCGGATCGTACTTGCGATTGTGATTTTCCGGGCCACGCGCGCAATATACCGGGCGAAACAGGCTTTGGCGTTTCGGCGGCATGGCGGCTATTACCTCGGGCGGGACCGAGTGCGCACCCCAGCGTGAGTTGACGGTGTTGTAGAGGTGAAAGAGGCTCAATCGGTCCCACTCCTGGTTGGTCCAGGTAACTCCAGTATGACAGATCGCCTCAGTGAAGACCATCACCGAGCCCGGAGGACAGCTGTAGGTCTCCCACAAATCGCTCTCTGGGCCACAGAGTTCGTCGGCGCGCTCGAAAGCCGTCTTATGGCTGCCGGAGATCAGATGGGTGCCGTCGCCGTGACGCACCTCGTTCAGCTCCCACACAACACGGGTAAGACCAGCGTGGATCTTCCCGGGAAGCATCTGGTAGAGGTGGGAATTGCCACAGAAGTTGAAATAACCTCCGCCTCCGTGGGCTTGAAAATTGTCATGGCCGTAGGAGCGGCGGTCGGTGCGGGTGCGCTCGAAGCGAAAGCCGTAGCTGTTTTCGTCGGCCAGCTCCTGGTAGGACAAGATCTCGTTCAGCATGCCTACGATCACTGGATGATCCAGCAGCACTTGTGACGGCCCGCCCACTGAGTTCCGCTCGTCGGGCGGAAGTGACTCTGGTTCATTTAGAAACTTCCACTGGTGCTCCAGGATCGGCTCCAGCTCGTCCGGAGACAGGAGTCCGGGGAAAACGATCCAACCTTTCAAGTCGAGGAGGTACTTCTGCGCCGCCGTCATCGGTGCCACCGGTAAACCGTCTGCATTGGTAGTAGGTAAGTAGCCGTTTTCCATATCGTCCCCTCGGTTAAAGGTGAAAGCGTCGAATCCGACGCTAACGGTTATTGCATCTGAAACTCAATCAGCAAACTTCGAAGATAATCAGCGCCCAGCCGCAGGCACTCGTGGTAGCTGCAGTTGTTGCCCCGATCCTCAAAAACGATAGACATGTTGCCGTTGAAACCGATATCGCGAATGATCGGCATGATACGACGGTAATCGAGCACTCGCTCCTCGCCGGTGTCGATCCGATAGAGCTTTGCTCGCACGTAGGATGCAAAGGGTGCCGTCTGTTCCATGTAGGCGTAGAAATCGACGTTGGGGTCTCCGATCGCTTCCCGATTGGTTCCCGGCGAGCCCCACCACTGCCCTGTATCCATTATAAGGGTAAAATTTTGCCGATCCACTGCCTGCAAAAGGTAGACGATGTCATCCCCGGTAGGGGGCACAGCCGGGGCATGATTGTGCACACCGATGCAAACCCCTTTATCAGCAGCGTATTCGCACAGTTCCTGGAAACTGGATACTACCGTCTTCCATAGTTCCTGGCGATGGGGCGACACCTTCGGTATGCCTCCGCCAAAGACCCGAATTAGTGGTGCGCCCATCAGTACCGCAACGTCCACGGCATCTTTGGCGCCCGCAATAGTGTCGCGCAGTTCGTCTTGGGGAAGAGGAACGCCGATAAGAGCGCCATCGGCCGTCACCGACGAGCCGACGAATCCACCTTCCGGCGCCACAAAGCCGATCGGCAACCCGTAGCGGAGGCATTTGTGTTTTAGATAGAGTAGAAAGTCGGCTTCCCGTGACCGAAAACCGCGATAGAGCTGGAAATCGACGAAGTCAAAACGCAGCTCGTGAATGAGGTCGATCAACCTCTCGACGTCGGTGTAGGTGTCCGGCGTGTCGAGCTTGTGCATGGCGTTGCAACCGAGCTTAATCACAGGGAGCCTGTTGGTGCATGTTGTTTCGAGGCCTTTCAATCAGTTTGCTGCGGAACTGACGACAATATATCATTTTGGCCCACTCCGGTGAACTGTAAGAACATTCCGCCAAGGGAAGCACAGCTCATGAAAGAGCGGCTAAAAATGCCTGCATGTTTCGAACGGCTCGGTCTCAAGCCGGTGATCAACGGTTACAGCTGGGTGAGTTTCATGGGGGGAAGCATCATGCCCCGGGAAGTCATCGAGGCGATGTCGGCCGCGGCGGATTGTTATCTCAATGTGCACGAGCTCAATCTCGTGGCCGGGAAGGAAGTGGCCCGCCATACCGGTGCCGAAGCGGGTCTAGTGACCGCCAGCGCCTGTGCCGGCATGCAGCTGCAGGCGGCGGCTTGTATGGCCGGAACCGATCTGGCAAATATTTCCAGGCTGCCCGATTCGAGCGCCATGAAGAACGAAATTCTGCTGCCGCGCAGCCATGTCATGGAATACGCACGTTCCTACCGCAGTGCCGGAGCCAGACTGGTGGAATGGGGTTCACCACGGGAAACGAAGGCGTTCGAGTTGGAGGATGCGATCACCGACAAAACGGCGGCGGCGGCATACATCATGCGTAACTGGAGGCACGGCGATCTGCTCTTGACGGAGCTGATCGAAGTCGCTCATCGCCATGACGTCCCGGTGATTGTCGACGGTTCCGGCATGGTGCCGCCGCCCGAGAATCTGACGCGCTACATCGAGGAGGGAGCCGACCTGGTGACCTACAGCGGGGGCAAGGGATTGGAGGGTCCCCAGTCTACTGGAATCCTCTGCGGCCGGGTCGACCTGATCGAAGCAGCGCGGCTGAACATGTCACCCATGCCGGGCGTCGGTCGACCCGCCAAGGTCGGCAAGGAAGAGATCATCGGCCTACTGGCGGCATTGGAGCGTTTCACCAGGCTCGATCATCAGGCGCGCTGGCAGCGCTGGCGCGAAATGGCAGAGGCCATTGTCGGCCTCTTGCGCGACATCGACGGTCTGGTGGTGAACGTCGAAGAGGAAAACCCGCCACGGCAGGGACCCCAGCCGGTTGTTTATTTTCAATCGAGTTGGAAAGGTAGAAAACCGGCTGAGGTTCGTGATGCGTTGATCGAAGGAGATCCGCCGATCTATATCGGTCTCGGCGGCTACCGCGACGAGCTCTACGTAGCGATGGTTACCCTGCAAGATGGGGAAGAGAAGATCGTCGCCCGCCGCTTGCGCGAAGAGCTGACCCGACGTTAGCTACTCGGTTGCAGCTCTTGGGTGGATTCCGCTTCGTTGGCGATCTGTTGCCAATCCCACAGCTGCGGAATGTATTCCACGTTCGCCCACATCTCCCCCTGATCGGTGTAGTGCGGGCTCCCCGGGTGACCGGAGGCCCCTAACGGCACGATCCATCTGGAATTGGTCCAGTCGGAGGGATCGTGGATGTATCGGTTTACCGACATGCCCGTGGATATGAAATCGTCCGCGGCTATCGATCCACCGGAGAGTGGTGTGTCGCCACCCCCGTTCATCGCATAGCTCCCCGCCAACGGCGTGTCACCGCCACCGTGCACGGCCAAACCTGGCGGATCGAGCAACGTCGCCGCGTCTTCAAACTGACTGGAAAGTAAGTGGTGCGGATCTGTGCGATGCAGCTGGCCCCATTGCCAGGTGGACATATGTGGGCCTAGGCGGGCGGACAGATAGCTTATTGCTTCCGCCAACGATCGCGACGAGAACGTTTCCCAAGTGGTTCCGTCGGCCAGGAGCTGCCGATCGTCTGCTTCCATCGCCAGGTGCATCTGTAGAGCGAGCTGGCGCAGATGCACGTCTGCGCCCGGCTCGTCCGAAAGCAGCAGCGAGGCGGTTTTGTCGAAACGTTCGGTTGCCAGTTGCCGCAGCATCTTGCCCTGAACGACCGCATAGATCGTTGGGGCCACTTGCTCCCGATCCAGGCGCAAGTCCCATTTGTCCAGGATCTCCAAAGCGCGTTGCGATGATTCGTCCTCTGGCTCGCACCGCAGCAATACTTGATTCAGCACCTGCGCTGGAATGGAGAGGCAGTCGGCATGGATGGCGGCCATTGTCTCCAAATCGGCGGTGCGCTCGTTGAGTTGCAGCAGGTGCGACTGGATGCGACGCGCGCGGAATTCGAAGGCAAAGATCAATCCCACGTAGTACGGGTAGTCGGCGCCGGCAACGCGCTGGTTACAGGTGACGGCATAACCGGTTGTCGGATTGATCGCTCGTGGCAGCTCTGCTTGCGGGATGTAGCCGTGCCATTCGTGTTCACCGTCCCATCCGGGCACCGCCCGCCAACCGTTGGCGGCCTCGCGGATCGGGATTTTTCCTTCGTGAAGATACCCGAAGTTTCCTTCCACGTCCGCCACTGCATAGTTGTTGACTCGGTCGGTCCATTTGTGGAAGGCATGCTCCAACGAACGAACGCTGTCTGCCTTCATCAGATCCAGCACAGCATCGAGCCACGGAGTGCCCTCCTGCAAGCCCGGATCGGCGATAGCGATACCCCATCCATTGTGCGGTTCGCCGGCAACAATCGGACCGTGATGGGTGATGGTGATTTCCAGGTGTTCATCTGCTGCATCGCGAACCTGCAGGTTCTCCTGCAAGACCTGTGCGGGCCGCCATTGCCCAGCAAACTCATAATCTCTGCCCCCGGCGGCTTCGCGAAATCGTTCGATGAACAGGTCCTGGGTGTCGGCGGACCCGTAGGTCATGCCCCAGGCAACTCTTTCGTTGTGACAGAAGTGCAAAGCGCCGGGCATACCCGGCAACGAGCTACCGATCACGTGCAGGCCGGGACAACAGAGATGCACTTGATAATAGACGGAGGGGACATCGAGGCCACGGTGGGAATCGCCGCCTACTAACGGCAATCCCGACTTGGTGAATTTTCCCGAGACCGCCCAGGCGTTGGAGCCGATGTCTGTTTCCCGCAGCCAGTTCGCAGCGTCGGCGGCCCGACTGAGCTCGTCGAGGCCGTTGAGCTGCTCCCCGTCGTATTCACCTCCCGGTGGCACGGTCAGCAGATGGCCGGCCGGATAACCGCGGATGATGGTAGCCAAATCCGCTGCTCCGTCGCGGGCTGCGAGCCGGGTACGGAAAAGTTTTGGTTCGAAGCTGCCAAGGAGGGTGTTGCGAAACTTATAGATCGCCAGGCAGTGCCAACTCTCCCACGTCTCCGGGGTTGTCTCCAGTAGCTGGTACTCGATGGGAAAGGTTTTTGTCGTGCGGATAAAAGCGTTGACGCCGGAGGCATACGCCTCCGCCATGCGGCGTGCTCCGTCACCGCACACCTCGAGATCGAGTTTGGCGGTTCGGCCCATACCGGCGTTACGCAACAACCGATCCCGCTCCAAGCCCGTCGCACCGACAAATTCCGACCAGCGTCCCAACGCCTGATGGCGGTCGGCGTCCATATGCCAAAGGCGGTCTTGAGCGGTGGCAAAACCTTGGGCAAAGAAAAGGTCTTCTTCGTTGTGGGCGGCGATGTGCGGAATGCCCCACAAGTCCCGGTAGATCGTCGCCGGCTCGGTTAGTTCAGCGAAGGATAACGTCGACGTGACGTCTGGAAGGCACGCCAAAAGTTTGGATCGCGATAAACTCAAATCTGTTCGCGGGGGTCAAGGGCGTCCCTGAGCGCGTCACCGATGAAATTGATGCACAAGACCGCCAAAGTTATGGATAGGCCAGGAGGAACCCATGTCCACCAGTACTTGCGTAAGGCTGCCAGGCTCTGGGCGGAGGCCAGCATGTTTCCCCACGAAGGAGTCGGAACTTGCACCCCGACACCGAGGAAGCTGAGGCCGGCCTCGGTCAGAATCATGGCAGCGATGCCGAGGGTAGCGCCGACGATAACTGGTGCCATGGCGTTGGGCAAAAGGTGTTTGAATGCCATGGAGAACCAACCTGCGCCAAGGGCTCGGGCGGCGAGCACAAATTCCCGTTCTCGCAGAGCGAGCAGCTGATTGCGCACGATGCGGTATATGCCGGTCCAATTTATGAACCCTAGTACCGCCATGACCGTCAAGAGGCTGGGTCCAAGGAGACTCACCAGAGTCAGTATGATGATGAAGCCGGGGAAGCTCATGACGATCTCGGAGAGCTTGAGCAGAGCGGCGTCCACCTTTCCTCCCATGAACCCGGAAACGGTTCCCAAGAACAATCCGATCGAAACGGCTATAGAAATACCGGCTACGCCCACCGACAGCGAAGCGCGACCACCGTACAAAAGGCGCGCAAAGACATCCCGTCCCAGATGGTCGGTGCCCAACCAGTGACTACTGCTGGGCGGCGCGTTTCTCAGTTTGAGGCTGATCTCGTTGGGATCGTTGGTGGCGATCAACGGTGCGAATACGACACTGGTGACGATGAGCGTGAACACCAGCAAAGCACCGGTTCCGAGACGGTGCCGCGTCAGTCGACGCAGGAAACGATTGTGTTGCCGTGGCTCTTCTGGCAACGTTTCGACGACAGTTTCTCTTTCTCCGGCCATCATGCCTCCTGTTTCGCTTCGAGACGCACCCTCGGATCGGCGGCCGCCGTCAACACGTCAACCAGGATGCTGGCAGCCAGTACGGCGAACGCGGAAAGCAAGGTGACGCTCATGATGATCGGATAATCGCGGCCCCGCACACCGGCGATGTAGAACGAACCCATTCCTGGCCAATCGAACACGGTTTCGATCACCACCGAACCACCGATGAGGATGGGCAAACGTAAACCGAGGATGACGATCATTGGAATAAGCGCGTTGCGGAAGGCGTGTACGAGAATTACCTGGGCCCCGGGTAGCCCCTTGCTGCGCGCGGTGGTGATGTAATCGCTTTTGAGCACCTCCAGCAGACTGGAGCGTGCGAAACGCATGAGTGCGGCGGTGAGATCGAGGCCGAGAATGAATGCCGGCAATACTAGGTGATGCAGTCGCGAAACAAAATCGGTCGCCCCGGGAGACACCCGTCCTCCCAATGGGAAAATATTCAGCTGGATGCTGAAGATGAACAAAGCCAGGAGGCCGATATAAAAGGTTGGGGTAGAGATCCCCAGCATACCGGCGACGGTCAATACGTGATCGGTGGCCGAGTACCGGCGTAGGGCCGAGATGGCGCCCAGCGCCACGCCTAAGATCGAAGACATAAGAAATGCGGTGATCATCAATTCTAGGGTGGGGCCCATGCGCAGGCTAACCAAGTCGGAAACCGGCCGACGGGTGGCTAGGCTCGTTCCCAAATCCCCTTTGCCCAGACCAATGAGCCACTCCAGATAGCGCACCGAGGCGGGGCGGTCAAGACCCAGTTCTTTGCGCAAGCGGTCCAGCTCTACCTGCGAATACTCTACCAAACCTTCTTTGACCCGACTGCCAAGGATGGCGGAGGCAGCATCGCCTGGTGCCCATTCGATGAAAGCGAAGACGATGATCGTGATACCCAGCAAGGTGGGGATCATCGACAAGCTGCGACGGATGAGATATTCCTTCATGTGATTATTCTACTACCTCCCACAGGTGCCACCAATGGGCGATGGGGTGGTTCAGGTTCGGCGTCAACTCACCGGTTTTTAAACGCTTACTCTTGGCGGTCAACGGAATCGTATTCAAGATTGGCATTAAAGCAACATCGTCCCAAACGTACTCCTGTAGTTGGTTGTAGAGCAAGCGAAGCTCGTCCGCGTCGAAGGTAGTGTCGATTTGGGCTATAGTGGCATCAACCCACGGGTTAGAATAGCCGAACGCCGTTGGCGTAGGATAGTCGCTTTGAAAACGTAATAGGGGGGTGGGGACGACCGAACCGGTTCCACCCACGTAAACTGTGTATTCGCCTTTCAGCAGCCGCTCGCTCATGATAGCTCCTTCTACCGCTTCCACCTTGGCGTTGAGTCCTATCCGTCGCCAGTAGCTCTGCACGATGGTGGCCATGTCGAGGCGGATCCCGGCCATGTCGATATCCCTCAGGTTGATCATGATCTCGGTACTCTTGTCGAAGTTGGCTTCGGTCAGTAATTCTTCGGCCTTCTCCGGGTCGTATTTGATCGGTTGAAGATTTTTGTTGCGCCATGGTATCTGGGGGACTACGCCGTGGGGGACCACCACCTCGGCATACGCCCCGAAGGTAGTTTCGGCAATGGTCTTGCGGTCGATGGCATGCAACAGAGCACGGCGCACGCGACGATCCGAAAGCGCTGGGTTGGAGACGTTCAGTTGCATCGACGTCAAGTGGATGCTCCTTCCTGGCTCGATGGTCATATGCGGCATCCCGGCGATCTCCGCCGCTTGCTGGGGGTTGGCATTCCATCCCAGGTCGAGCTCGAAGTTACTGGCGGACAGAGCCATCTCCTTGTCGTGGATGATGATTTCGTCAATCAACGGCGTACCCAGATGGTAGTCGTTGTACTTCTCTAAGCGCACGAATTGAAACGGTGCCGTCTCTGCCAGCTTGAAAGGACCGGTGCCCACGGCCCCGGGATCGCGCCAGATCTTGAGGCCTTCCACCTTGCTGCTTTTGCCAGCGATTTCCAGTTGATGCTTAGGTAGAATGCTGACGTTGCCAATAGCCCACATGAAAAACGGGGTCGCATAGGAAAGCTTGAACTGGATCGTATGGTCGTCGATCACCTTGATTCCGCGAATCACGTCCGTTTGGTGAGCGCGGTAATCCGGCGTGCCTTCGATGGCGAGAAATTGGGCTCTGTAACCGGCGGCTGGTAGATAATAATCCATGCCATACAGAAAGGTGGTTTCGACGTCGTAGGCGGTGAACGGCTTTCCATCGTGCCAGAGAACGTCCTCCCGGAGATGAAAAGTATACCGTAGTTCGTCGTCGGAGATCTCCCAGCTGTCGGCCAGATTCGGATATGCTGCCTCGAAGTCGGTGTTGTTCTCCACTAAGCGATCGTATACGAACCAGAAGGTGGGCCAGTGGCCATCGTTGCGATGGTGCCACGGTGGCGGTGTCCACACCTCGTTCAGGAGTGCACACCGGACGTAGATGGTCTTCTTGGAGCTTGCTTGTGAATCATCCGCACCGTCACATCCAAGGGTGACAGTCCAGATTGTTAAGCCTGCTAGAATTAGGCTTTGTATTCGGTTCATTATCGAAGCCGTGTAAGCTGCAAGGTCAGAAAGTCCCATAGTCTGCGAAAGACGACGCAAGAAAACAACGAAGTAGTAAGCTTATAGCTGCGAATGTATGGGTCGGGATCCGGGTTTCAAGGTTGCACTGCTGTCCACTTCTGTTCCGTGCCGTTGGCGTCGGTCAGGATAACAGCTCCACTGCCGTCGACCAACCAAGTCGCCTTGCTGATTTCTGTCGGCGCGAAGAAAGCGGCGCGCAAAATCAAGTTTCTGTCGTTCGTCTCCCACGTGCCGGGAAAGCTCAGGTTGCCGCCGCTGGGCAGGGTGATCACCATGCGTAGGCTTCCATCCGACTCCAGGGTCATGACGATCTCCACTTCGCCTAAACGCTTGTGGGTTCCCGCGGCGTTCCAGATACCAACCAACGGGTGTTCAATTTCGAGTTCGGGATCAGTAGCGCGATCGGGTTCTTTTCTTTGGGAATTGGAACCGCAGGCAATTGCGGTAAGGATGAGCAGTAGTAGCGTTGCGCACTGCATGGCGGCCAACCCCGATTCTCGCGCATCGAACAAAGGCACAGGATCCTCGCTTGGGAGCGTCAAGAACCCACTTCGTCCAGCGCGTCCTGCAGGCTCTTCTCGATCAGATCGGTGAGTTCGTCGATATCTGCCTTGCTGGCGGTCAATGCGGGCCCCACGGCGAACCAGGTGGGATCGATGCGCATGATCAATCCGTTGCGCAGAGCGGTGCGTTTTAACGTTGTACCCAGCTTGGCGAAAGGTTTGGTGCGGTCACCATCACTAATCAGATCGACGCCGCGCAACAACCCCTGACCGCGCACTTCACCCACCACGCCCAATTTCGCTAAGCCTTCGAGCTTGGTTGCTAGATAGTCGCCCAACACGCGGGCTTTCTGTGGCAGCTGGTGTTCCACGAGTTCATCCACCACACTCGAACCCACTGCGCATCCCATCGGGTTGTTGGCATAGGTATGCCCGTGAGCGAAATTCAAGTTGTCCTTTGGCTCCCCTTCGAATGCCAGCGCCATGCGCTTGTGGGCGATCATTGCCGCGAGTGGCAGCGTGCCATTAGAAATCGCTTTTCCGCAACAAATGATGTCCGGCGCGATACCGAAGGTCTGCGCGGCGAACATCGATCCGGTTCGACCGAAGCCGTTGATGATCTCGTCATAGATCAGCACGACGTTGTGACGGTCGCAGATCTCGCGCAGAATCCGGAAGTACTCTTGAGTAGGCGTTATTACCCCACCGGTCAGGCCAATCGGTTCGAGAATAACGCCGGCGACAGTGTTGGGATCTTCGCTGATGATGACATCTTCGACGATCTCGGCCGCAAAGCGGTTGCATTCTTCCCAGCTGTCGAAGCGGTCGCGGTAATGGGTCGGCGGGAAGACCTTGATAAATCCGCTCATCTGCGGCTCGAAGGGGGTTTTTCGAGCACCAGTACCGCTGGCCGCCATCGCTCCCATGGTGCCGCCGTGATACCCCTGGTAGCGACTGATAAATTTGTATTTACCGGGAAAGCCGCTCTGCTTGAAATACTGTCGCGTGAACTTCAACGCCGACTCCATCGCTTCCGAGCCGCCGGAGTAGGTCTTCACGAAGGTCAATCCGTCAGGGGTTACCGATCCCAGCTTCTCAATGAAGTCCAGTGCCGCGTCAGCAATGCCATGCATAGGGGGTGCAAAGCTGAGCTTGTTGGCCTGTGCGACCAGTGCTTCGATCACTCTTGGATGGCCGTGTCCGAGGACGGCAACGAAAATGCCCCCTATCCCGTCGAAGTACTGCTTCTGCTCCACGTCCCAGTAGTAGAGTCCCTCGGCTCTGTCGATGATCAATGGTTGCTGCAGAAAACGCTCGGTGGGTTGGTAGTCGAGAAAGGTGTTTGCGAGTAAGGATCTGCGGCGGGCGTCAATGTTCATGTAGAAGCACTCCTAGTTTTCTTCTTGTGAACAATAGCCAACGGCCGTCAGTGCAAACACCTTGGTTGCGCGCACGAGTTCGCTGATGGGGACGCACTCAAACACCGTGTGCGCTCCGGTACTGGCGGGGCCGTGGGTCAAGACTGGAATGCCGGCAAACTCGGAATACACATTGCCGTCGTCCACGAACGGTTTGCCCGCAAGCGGCAAAGTCGCACCACAGATGGCGGAATGGGCGTCCTGAAAGGCGTGCACGAAGGCGTCGTCTGGATCGACCTGGAAAGCGTCGCCACTAATCCGAAACTCTACGTCGATGCGCGTATTGCTGGCTGACGCAATCTCCTCGAGCAGCTGATTGATCTCCGACCTTATGGTCGGTTCCTCGCCTGGGTCCACCCAGCGTCGCGTGCCTTTCAGATGGCATTCGGTGGCGGCCTGATTGTAGATCTCACCGCAGTTAATGGTGCCTAGAAAGAACGAGTCGTGTCCCGAGTAGGGGTTTGTCCTGGTGGTAATTTCCTTCCCCAGATCCTTCAATCGTCGTGCCAACTCGATGCCGGTTCCCAGCACATCCGGGAGATCGTCAGGTCTCAGGACCTCGTGTACTGGATTGCCATCCCGTTGGACGGTGATCTCCACAATGGCCATGCCTCTGCCGGCGATAGGCAGATGGGACGCCAGGTATTCTGGAAAAAGTGCGGCGTCACCGGTGTAGCCTTCTCTGATAAGGGCCATCGCTTGCCGCTTGTCCCCCCAGGGCCCTTCGTGGTGATCGTGGGCGGTGAGCAGAACGCCGCCACTGGGTAGGCAGTTCAATTCGCGCAGTATGCGCAGCGCTTCCACGCAACAGGCGAGGCCACCTTTCATGTCGGCAGCACCAGAACCGTATAAGTTCCCACCCTCTTCGCGTGGCGGAACGAACGGCAGATGCACCGTATCCAGATGGGTATCGAACTGCATGATCTTGCCCGGGTTCCCCGAGTCTAGGCGCACGACAACGGCTGGTGCCTGCGGCCAGTCGGCAATCGGGCGCTCCACCTGAAAGCCGTCCTTTTGCAGGATCGACTCCAGACGCTCGGCGGCATCACCCGCGCTCAAGGTCGGACTGGGGACCTCGATGAGGTCGGTGGCCGTCTTCACCAATCTGGCAACATCGACGCCGACAGCGACTTCTGTAACGGGAAGGTGGTTGCTCACGAGTTCCTTTTATTTACAAATGACGATGGGTTGGTCAAGTTTACTCAATCGGTAAGCCCGCCGCATTCGTGAATTGGCGGCCGGAATACGAAGCCCCTTTCGCCCTTTCCAGTCAAGTTTTCCAGTCCACTGAAGGAGTATTTAAGATGCCCCAGTTTTCCTCTGAGGAATTAATCGATATCGCCACTGTCGTACTGCAAGCCGCCGGTGCTCCGCCAAAGAACGCCTGCACTGTGGCACAACTGTTAACCGAAGCCAATCAGACAGGACACGATTCCCATGGCTTGATCCGCCTACCCCAGTATCTGCAAGCGGTCGAGAGCGGAAGCATGGTGCCCGATGCGGAGGTGACGATTCCCCGGGAAAACCCGATTACCGCCGTGGTTGACGGCAATTGGGGATTCGGCCAGGTGACCATGACCAAAGCGGTAGATATTGCACTGGAAAAAGCTGGCAAAAGCGGTATGGCGGCCATTGCCGTGCGCGGAGCCAATCATATTGGTCGCGTCGGCAGTTATGCTGATCGCGGCGCCCGCAAAGGCATGGTGGCATTGTTGTTTGTCAACGCCGTAGGCATTCCGGCGTATCGCATGGCACCGTGGGGCGGCACCGAGTCCCGACTCGCCACAGATCCAATGGCCATAGGTATTCCTGCGCCGAATGGAGATCCGGTTGTGATCGACATGACTACCACGGTGGTGGCGGAAGGTAAGGTCCGTCTGAAACGCAACCGCGGCGAGCCGACCCCCGATGGTTGGCTGCAGGATGCGGAAGGCATGCCGACCAACGATCCGACGGTGCTATACAATGCCCCTTACGGCAGCATCCTCCCCTTAGGAGGGGCAACCGCTGGCCACAAGGGATACGGATTGAACGTGGCTATCGAGTTGCTGGGAGGTGCGTTGAGTGGTACTGGTTGCGTCAGCGTAGAGGGAAAAATGGCAAATGGCGTGCTGTTGATCCTGCTGGACGTGGAGCAATTCATGCCGATCAGCGAATACTTCGATGGTGCCCAGAAGTTCATCGAGCACGTGAAGTCCTCGCCGACGGCCGCCGGGGTCGACGAGATCCTGCTTCCCGGCGAGATCGAGCAGAAGGTGAAACGCCAGCGCGATGCCGAAGGAATTTACGTCGAAGAGGAGACCTGTCGCCAGGTGCTGCAATGGGGCAGCAAGTTGGGCGTCGAGCTCGAGCTCAAATTGTCGTAGATTGACGACCAAGCGAAAGAGGAAAGGGCGGACACATGAGCACGAAGTCGATGCAGAACGTATCCGACTACGTGGATTGCAGCGAGCTTCTGAGCAAGCCCGAAGCGCTGCGGCAAGCTGCCAATCAACGGGGTTACCTCTATTTCCGTTGCCTGATCCCAGTTGAAGACATTCTCCTGGTACGGCGGGAAGTGCTTCAGGTGGCGGAACGACACCAGTTGCTCGATCCAGTTGCCAGAACAGAAGAGGGGATTGCACGGGAAGGAGTTTTTGTTTCCGAGAATGATCCCGATGACCGGTTCAAGTTGTTTTACAACGACGTGCAGAAACTTCGCAGCTTTCACGCCTTCGGTCAGCATCCGGTGATCCTGCAGGTGCTGGACCAGCTCTTCGGCGAAACAGTTCTGGTGCATCCGCGGCATATCTGCCATACGGTTTTTCCCGGCGGCAAAAAACTCACCACGCCCCCTCATCAGGATTTTTTCCCCGTTCGCGGCACTCAGCAGACCTGGACCGTCTGGACACCGTTGGGCGATTGCGGCGAAGAGCTTGGTGGGGGGTTGGGCTTCGTGATAGGCTCCAATCGACCGGCAGAACTGCTGGATCACGATATGGCGGTGATGGCGTGTGAGGTGGACGACGCCGCTGAGTGGGCTTGGAGTCCGATGAAATCCGGCGACGTAATCATGTTCAACAGCCTGACGATCCACCAGGCACGGGACAACGAGACCGATAACCGCATTCGGCTCTCGACCAGTTTTCGGAACCAGCCGGCAAGTCAACCAGTAGACGAACACACCTTCCTGCCTCACATGCGGTGGCTTAGTTGGGAAAAGATCTATGCCGACTGGCCCGCGGACGACCCGCTCAAATATTACTGGAAAAAGCTCGATCTAGATATCCAACCGCACTGGCGCGGTGCCGAAAATGTGTTGCCGTAATGGGTCCAGTTTGGTCTCGCGTCTTTCCAGCCGAGTCAACCTGACGAAAGCGATGTTCCATACTGCCTCGCGGGCTGCCGGTATGAGGTCTGGCTTGCAGCTGAATCAGCGGCTAACACCGCCGGCGTTTGCAGCATCGGGAACCGCAGTGCACAGACTCAACTAAGCCAGACTTCTTCGAACAGCCGCATCCAGTTTCCACCCAAAAGCTTTTTGGTCTCCTCCACGGAATAACCCCGATTCAACAGGGCGACGGTCAGGTTCGGCCATTCTGCCGGAGTTTCCATGCCCTTGGGCTGAAAGGATTCCTCGGTATAACGCATGGACGGGTCTGAGAACTTAGAAGGGAATTTGGTGCCTTGTTGTCCGGCGATGAAATGCCAAAAGGGAAGTTCCTGATCTTGGGTAGCATCGGTGCCGATGCCCACCTGATCTATTCCCGCTCGTTGCACCAGATCGTCGACAGAATCGACAAAGTCATCTACGGTCGACTCCGATTTTTTCGGCAGGAAACTGGTGAATGCGCAAGCACCGATAACTCCCCCTCGTTCTGCCAACAGTTTGATGGCATCGTCGGTCTTGTTGCGGCGGTGGTCGTAGAAGCTCCGCGCGTTGGCGTGGGTGATTGCAACCGGTTTTTCTGAACGTTCGATTACCTCCAGGGTGGTGCGGTCGCCGCAGTGGGAAAGGTCGATCAGGATACCCAGGTCGTTCATCTCCTTGATGGCGTCGACGCCAAAGTTGCTGACCCCGTCATCATTTGGCTCCATGCAGCCGTTTCCCAGCAGATTGCGCTCGTGATAGGTGAACTGGATGATCAGCACACCCAAATCTTTAAACAGAGCCAGGCGGTCTAAGTCGTTCTCGATGGGTGAGGCATTCTGAAAACTGCATATGATCCCGGTCTTTCCCAATTCTTTGGCGCGGCGGATATCGTTAACACTGCGCACTCGATAGATGTCGGTACGTTCACGAAAGCGGCGCAACCAGGCAGTAACCTGAGCCATGCCTTGCTGAAAATTTTCCCAGCTCGCCAGCGTCGCGCTGATTGCAGTAATTCCTCCAGTCTGCAGGCATTGAAAAACGTGTTCGCTGTCGAAATTGCTCACATTCAAGGCGTCGATGACGATCGCTTCTTCGTGGACAGAAAGACTATCGTGGGTCATGGTTTTTTCCGGTGTTGAAATGGCTTTAAGCAGCGAGTGGAATCTTAACCATAGTATCCGTCGAATCCACTCACAAGATGCTGCTCCGATTCCGAAACTTCAGCCAACCGCTGCACCGATTCGTGGATGATGACTACATTGATATGTGCGAGGAAACAAAAACCCTCAGAGAATTAGGTTTAACGAGGTGTTAATTCCCGGCCACATACCGGTGATGGCCGACATTGATAACTGCGGTAAGGCTTGTAGTGTTGTTTACACAAAGGCGTAGCGGAAACGGGCTATAGCCGAAATAACCGCGTAGCTGAGACATTGTCTCGGTGCTTTCAGCAGCAAAGTCCTCAACCTGTGGCTACTTGGTGCCGTTCGCCCACGCCGGTTAACTGCAAGTGGCCGAAATCGGCTCAATCGTCGTAAGTCACCGGGGTGGCCCATCGATCTTCTTCGTGGGAGTCCCAGTACAGCTTCCTCAGCATCAGGGTGGTCGCGCCCGGTTTGCCACTGGCGACCGGATTGCCATCCAGCTTGGTCACCGGCATAACGCCGCCGGCGGTGCTGGTGATGAAAACCTCCTTGGCGTCGAAGAGCTGGTCGCGGTTGATGTCGGTCTCGGCGGTCTCCAAGCCCTGCTCCGCCGCCAGCTCTAACACGGTCCTGCGTGTAATCCCCTGAAGTACCCCGGTCGCTGGTGTCTTCAGCTTGTCTTGATGCCAAATAAATAGGTTGAACCCAGGTCCCTCGGTCAGGATGCCTTGGTCATCGGTCAGCAGAACCGATTCGCCACCCCGTTCGTATGCCTCGAACAGTCCCCGCACCATATCTCCCCAGTGGAAGTTCTTTATCGTCGGATCGACTGACGAAGGTGGGATGCGAAAAGAGTTGTTGGCAATCACCAGGTGTATACCCGTGGTCTCCTGGTCTTCCGGCTTGACCAGCCAAACGTAGGGGACAGCGTAGGCGTAATATCGGTTTACCATTAAGCGAGGATCACGGACCCCCGGCAGGGCAATGCCTCGGGTCAGGACCATGGCTACATACGCATCGCGTATGCCGGTGTTGCGAACGCATTGAAAGAGGATCTCCCGCATCTCATCGGGAGAGATCTTCGGGTTCATGTGGAGGCTCTTCCAGCTTTCTTGGAAACGCGCAAAATGATCGTCCAGGCGAAAGAACTGGCCCTTCCATACCGACACCACGTCGTAGGTGACGTCCGATCGCAAAAACCCCATATCGATGATCGGCACTTTGGCGTCAGCGAGCGGCACGTACTCGCCATCAACCCACGCGCATCCTGTTTTGAAACGTTCTTCCACCATTTCTCTGATCACTCCTGGATCCAATGGGAACAGCCGGCTTTGTTCGCGACGTAAAGGTCGACAACGACGAGAGCTAAGAGAAGAATCAAACAATTTGCTGGGATTTCGTCGATGCTGTCTGGATTGGTAGACGAGCGTTCGAGGGATGTGTAGAATTGGGCACAAAAAACGCCGGCAAACGAAGCGGGATGATTGTTAGTGTGGTCTTCGTGCCAGCGTATTCTGCGACGTTGTCGTCTACCACGTAGTTATATGTCGATGCACAAATCCTTTGTTACCTGATCACACTCGGAAAGCGGTGGTGGTATTTAACGAATCGGAGACCGTATGAATCTTTACACCATGCTGGCGGCGCGCGCTGAGCAGGGAAACCCGGTTCGGGTTGGGCTGATCGGCGCCGGTAAGTTTGGCACCATGTTCCTGGCGCAGGTACGCCTGATGACCGGAATACACTTGGTGGGCGTCGCTGACCTTGACCCGGAGCGGGCGCGTTCCAGTTGCCGGAGGACTGGTTGGCTCGACGAACAGATCGCGCCGGTCTCGGTGGATGTGGCTACCACATCTGGTGGGACCTGTATCACGGACGACGCCATCTCACTCATAGGTGCACCAGGACTTGAGGTGCTCGTTGAAGCCACCGGCAATCCGGCGGCCGGAATCGAACACAGTCTACAGGCGATCAATCAGGGCGTTCATATTGTCATGGTGAACGTGGAGGCGGACGTGCTCGTTGGCCCCGTGCTGGCGGCGAGGGCGCAGCAAGCGGGCACGGTCTACAGCCTCGCGTGGGGGGACCAGCCTGCCTTGATCTGCGAGCACGTGGATTGGGCACGCAGCTGCGGTTTCAAAGTGGTGTGCGCCGGCAAAGGCACCCGTTATCATCCCACCTTCCACCAATCGACTCCCGACACCGTCTGGGACAATTTTCACTTCGACCGCGAGACCGCCGAACGTGGCGGCATGAATCCGAAGATGTTCAACAGCTTTATCGACGGCAGTAAATCGGCCATCGAGATGAGCGCCGTTTGCAATGCCACCGGGTTGACGCCACAGCCTGACGGTTTGTCCTTTCCACCATCATCCTGTACTGGTCTGGCGGAAGTCTGCAAGCCGCGAGACGATGGGGGAACCTTAACTCACAGCGGCACTACTGAGGTGGTCTCTTCATTGAACCGGGACATGACTTCGGTTGAGAACGACCTTATGATGGGGACCTACGTCGTCGTGGAGGCCGACAACGAATATGTGCGCAACTGCTTCGAAGAATATCGCATGTTGCCGGACAGCTCACGGCATTACGCCGCCCTCTACCGGCCTACTCACATGATCGGTCTCGAGCTCGGGATATCGGTGGCGTCAGCGGCGTTGCGAAAAGAGCCGACCGGTGCGCCGCGCTTTTTCAAAGCAGACATCGTCGCCACCGCCAAACGTGACCTGAAGACTGGGGAGGTGCTGGATGGGGAGGGGGGATATTGCGTTTGGGGAAAACAAGTTCCGGCGAAAGTTTCACTGCAAAAGGGTCTGCTGCCGTTGGGACTCGCACATGAGGTGCGTCTGAAACACGACATCGACGCCGGTAAGCAAGTCACCTACGACGACGTTGAGGCGGACGCGTCGAGTACCGCGAGCAAGCTGCGTCGTGAAATGGAAACCGCCTTTCGTCCGGAGGATTAGCAGCATGCGAATCCCCATAACCATGTGCCATGGCATTCGCGAAGTCGAAGGAGAAGACTATCCACTCTCGGTGGCGCATCTGGACCGCCTGATGGCCATCGCTGCTGAGCTGGGATTCGAATCTATAGACTACGACCAGCTGGATTGGTGGCGTCGCGGCGAAGGTAAGTTGCCTGCCCGGCCGTTTATGTTCGACGTGGACCATCCCGAGAGGTCGGTTTTCACCGGTGTACGCGAAGTGTTGGACCGCTACGGTTACAAGGGTAATTTGTTCATCAACACCGGCCCCATAGACGAGCTGCATGCGGGTCCGATACCATCTGATGCCGAGCGCGCCATCATGACCTGGGATGAGGTCCGAGAGTTGAGGGGCCATGGCTGGCATATGGGGGCGCACACGGTTACGCATCCGAATCTTTCCGAGCTCCATGTGGAAGATCCCAGCGGGGCCAAGATCGCCGCTGAACTGGATCATTGTAACGAGACGCTGGAAAGGGAACTGGGAACGCCGATGTGTGATTTCGCCTTTACCGGCACCTCTTGCAGCAGCACCTCCGAGCGGGAGGTGATGAAGCGATACCGCTTCGGTCGGCTGTGGATCCGTAGAGTAGACACGGCGCGGCGGCAGTCCTCCTCGGACTACGAGGTGGACGGAAACTGGATACGCTACGCCGAATACGTTGGCTCCGATGAGCCGGACGCTGCCGATGGGGGACCGCCGTTCTCGGTGCGCTATGTTACCATGGATTGCAATCCGTACCGGTTGCCGTCCATGGAGCTGCAAAGTTCGCTCATGTACGAGCCGGACAATTTCCGTCGCTATTTCGAAGCATCCCTCGAAAGTTGACATGTGACCACCGGCCTAACCCTTTGATCGAATCAGGAGATTATGAAATTACGAGCCAGACTGGCTGATCTTACGCCCGGAGAGTTGAGCACCATCGCCGGGGTCACTATCCGCGATGGCATTCCCGCCAAGGAAGCGGATGCAGGTTGGCCCCTTGGTGTGGTGCGCCGCCACTCGGATGGAAACCTTATTGTTGTTGACTACTACGCCCACTGCATTTGGCGTATCGACGACGTCGGGGTTCTGCACCGTCTCGCCGGCGATGGCGTCCCAGGAAAATCGGGTGATAACGGGCCAGCCATAGACGCGCGCTTCTTCCATCCGCACGACCTTAACCAGGATACTCACGGTAATCTGTTTCTGTCCGACTTGGGCAATGACACCATCCGCCGCATCGACGCAGAAACAGGAGTCATAACCCGCGTCGCCGGCAGTGGCAAGCGCGGACGTGGCGGCGACGGTGGACCGGCCGTCGAAGCGGAGCTCGACTGTACCTGCGGTATTGCCATCGACAAGGAGGGGAATGTCTATCTCTCCAGCGAATGGATGAACAACATTCGCCGGGTTGATGCCAAGACCGGCATCATAGAGACCGTTTTCGGGTTGATGGCTCGCCATTACCCATCAGAAGAGGGAGAGAGTCGGCCTTTCGCCGGACCCTCATTGAGCCTTATGGGCTACCATGGTGATGGCGGACCAGCAGCGAGTGCTGCCTTTTATCATCCCGAACACCTCGCTTTCGACTCAAAAGGCGATCTCTATGTCTGCGACAATTCCAACGACCGCATCCGCAAGATCGACATGAAGAGCGGTACCATCACCACTGTCCTGGGCAACGGAGTGAGGGCCTCCAACGGCGATGGCGGGCCGGCCGTCGAGGCGAGCACCCTGATGCCGGATGCGCTTTGTTTCGACGCTAACGACAATCTCTACGTGGGCGAGAAATACGGGTTCCGGGTGCGCAAGGTGGACGCTGCAAAGGGCATTGTCTCAACTCTGGTGGGTAACGGAGTACCCGGCTTTGGCCAGGAGGGACTACACGGATCTCACACTAATTGCAACTCTTGTGAGGCCGGCATCTACGCCGATCAGGATGGCACTGTTTTTTGGGGCGACTGCTCAGGCCGCCTCCGTCGCTATGACGGGCAAACTGGAATTGTTACCACGGTCTTGGGCGGAACCAGTGTGCACGACGGCGAAACAGCCGGCAACGCCTTCCTCTGCGGACCTGGGGGGTTGAGCGTGGCGCCCGATGGCAAGATCTACATCGCCGATACTTGGAATCAACGGATCCGCTGCATCGATCTCGATAGTGGGATTATCGAAACTGTGGCTGGCACTGGTGCCCGCGCCTTCGGAGGCGACGATGGTCCAGCGATAGAGGCTTACCTGGGCAACCCGTACGATGTTTCGACCGACTCCAGGGGTCGGGTAGTAATCGCAGATACCCGCCACGGACACGTGCGCCGCATCGAAGAGGACGGTACCATCCGTGGTATCGCCGGCGCCGTCTTCCTTTGGGACAAAGGAGACGGCGGCCCGGCCAACAGCGCTTGCTTCATAGCGGTGCAGTCGGTTGCTCATGATGCCGACGACAACATTTACATAGGGGATGCAGGGGCGGGACGGATCAGACGGGTGGACCGAATCACCGGTCGGATCGAAACGGTATCCGGCAACGGCACGGTAGGTTACAGCGGCGATGGCGGTGACGCCCGCTGCGCCCGTATCGGCGGGCCGCAGTCGATCTGCTTTGATGGGGAGGGCAACATGTATTTCGCCGACGCTATCTGTCATGTTGTGCGGCGAGTGGGCTCGAATGGAATCATCTCGACGGTGGCCGGCAGTGGAGAACCCGGGTATTCGCCCGACGGAACAGCAGCAACCGATGCCAAATTGAGAGAGCCTTACGGCGTGGCGGTATCGCCCGCGGGCCAGATCTATTTTTCCGACTCGTGGAACAACTGTGTACGCAGGATACGTCCCGACGGAACCCTTGAAACCGTCGCCGGATGCACTCAGGGTGGGGATTCCGACGACGGGTCGGCGCGCAGCACCCTGCTCAATGTGCCCCAGGGGATCTGTTTCTACGGCTCCGATGTCCTGTTGATCAGCGACCGCTACAACAACAAGATCAAAGCGCTCAAGATAGAGGTCTGATGGCAAGCCGAATCTTCCAAGTACCCCGAGGCCGGCGGCAGCTTTTTTTGGATGACGCGGGGATCGCGTGCATGGAAAATCTTAACTGCACTATGCACCGGCCGGAGAAACGCGGCCCCATGCTGACCGCTGATCGACCTTCTGATGGGTTGGGTCCACACTCCGCCTCCGCCCCGATGTGGATCGAGTCGGAGGGGCACTACAAGTTCCTCTACGAGATACGCTACGACGACAAAAAAAAACAATACGCCCTTGCCGTCTCTGACGATGGGCTCCATTGGGAGAAACCGCCGCTTGGTCTGGTGGATTTCGAGGGCTCTAAGGAGAACAACCTTTTCCCGACGCCGGGCGACGAACGGATCTGGCACGTGGTTTACGATCCGGATGACCGGGACGACAGTCGTCGCTTCAAAGGGCTCATGACGGTGAAAAAGGGGAGGGTTCCTGTGGTGAGTCCGGATTGCGCCAACTGGCACAAGCTGGACGTGGACCCGCTGGCACTACGTTCCGGTGATGCCGGAACCTTGACCTACGACCGCGAGTGCCGTCGCTTTCTCGGTTTGCTGAAGCGCCCCTCTTCCATTCCCAATCCAAACGTGGTGGGGCGGGCTTACGACGTAACCATCAGCGCTGACTTTGAAAACTGGTCGGATCCGGTCTTCATCTTCGGTATGGACACAGATCGCGATCAGGAGATGGCGCTGGAGGTGATTCGACGCCGTTTTGGAGATCAGGCGCTGGCTAAACCGATGTACTCCGATCCGGATCCGGCGATCGGATGGACGCCACCCGAAGGAAAGAATCACATCGCCACCTGGCAGGCGGAGTGTTACAACTTCGGCGTGTTTCCGTACGAAGGGGTCTACCTCGGTCTGGTCACAGTCTATTATCCCACGGGCCAGGGTTTGCCAGATCGCGTCAACACCGACGGATTCAACACCATCCAATTGGTCACCAGTCGTGACCTGGAACATTGGGAGCGTCTTGGAGACCGGCAGCCGTTTCTGGAGACGTCGCGTTTGGACGAAGGCATGGTGGGAAACTTCGACCGCCTGCAGATAGGTTTTTTCAACAGCGGTGTTGTCCATGGAGATGAGATCCGTTTCTACTATAATGCCATGAAGCGACGGGTACCTTATCACGACCGCTACAGCGACGGCAGCCCCAGGGATCTTTCAATGCTGTCTGCTGCGGAACGTGCCGATTGGCTGGAGGACGGCGATAGCGCCATTCTTTTGGCGGTACTGCGAAGGGACGGCTTCGTATCTTTGGATGCTGGTAAAGAAGAAGGAGTGGTGGAAACGCAACCGTTCGTGCTGGATGGTGACAGGTTGTTGGTCAATGCCGATCTCGGCCTTGGGGATCTAACAGCGGAATTGCTCGATAGCAACGGAGAGGTTGCTGCGAACTCCCAATCGGTGAGCAGCGACCAGCTTGCTGCCGAGCTGAAATGGAATACCACAGACCTGGAGGCGTTGCAACGGGAGCATCTGAGCGTAAGGTTCAAGCTGCGGCAAGGGTCGCTCTATTCCTATTGGTTCGAGTGAGAGGATTTTCTGAGCAGTGTGATCGAAGGTGACGGACAAGCGATCTCGATAGCATACAGCACCTACGCCCTGCAATCAGTCGATCCATTCAAGGCGGTCGCGCGCGTCAGTGAAATCGGCTACGACGGCTTAGAGATTAATTGTGGGGCGGATTGGCCGACGGCACCGCATAGATTCGATGCCGAGGACCGCAAAAAACTGGTGGACGTCTTCCGTCAGGTAGGATTCGCACCTCCGCCGGTGATGAACCTCATCGGGCTTTGCGCGCACGACGAAAACGTTGCGCTCAAAGAAGGAGTCTTTGCAGCTACTTGCAGGTTGGCTCGAGATCTCTGCTGGCTGGATCAGCCGTCCGTCGTTACCACTATCCTTGGTCCACAGGTGGCCCCCTGGGAGCTTGTGCGCGAAGACATCGCGGAAAGACTTTGGCCTTACGTAAATCTTGCCGCCGATCACGACGTGATTCTTGCGGCGGAAGCGCACGTGGGTCAGGAGATGGATAACCCGGAAAAAGCGCGCTGGCTGGTGGAGCAGATCGACCATCCAAACCTGCGACTCAACTTTGACTGCAGTCATTTCCTGGTGAAAGGTATCGATCTTCAACACGCCTTCAGTCTGAACGCGGGATACGCCGTCCACGCCCACATCAAGGATGGGCGCATGATCGATGGGGAAGTGGTATTCGCGTTGCCCGGCGACGACCAGCTCGATCTAAGGGACTATCTGAAGCAGGTCGAGCAGTCAGGTTGGGACTTCCCGATCACTATTGAGGTCAGCGGCCAGATCTGGCAGGCTGAGAATTACGGCCCCTGGACAACGGCAACGCACTGCTTCGAAAAGATGGACGCTGCTCGGCGAGCAATCTGATGTCACACGAGGAGCATAAGACGTTCCATCAGTTCTTCGGTTCGGTCTGCGGCAGAGCTCAGCAGCAATTGGCATTATCAGTTGGCCGGAACCGATACACATACCGCGATCTTTGGGAAAAGAGCGGAGCGCTAGCGCTTGCTTTCCTTAAAGCTGGGGTGAATCTTGGAGATCGGATCGGTCTGTGGCTGCCTAATGGGGTAGAGTACATCCTGTCTCTCCTTGCTGCAGCGCGCGTGGGCGCCATCTCGGTGCCGCTGAACACCCGCTTTCGACACGACGATCTCGAATACCTCTTGCCTCATTCAGGCCTCTCCATTCTGGTCTGTCCCGGCACCTTCCTCGACGTCGATTTCACTGAACTGGTTAGGCAACTCGCCCCTGATTTGCGGGTGCGTCCGTGCGGGGAATGCGCCACTACAAAGATTCCGTCATTGCGACGGATCGTAGCGGTAACCGAGTCACCACCTGCCGAATTCAATTCGTTCTGGCCGTTTCTTGAGGAGGGACGTTCTGGTTCCTTGAGATCGCTGGAGCACGCGGAAAAAGCGGTGGATCCAGAAGACACTTGTCTGCTGATGTACACCAGCGGCAGCATCTCTACTCCGAAAGGGGTGCTGTTGAAACATGCCTCGTGCGCCCGCAAACCCATCGCATTAAGGGAGCGACTGAATCTTCGATCGGACGATCGTTTCTATACCGCCATGCCTCTGTCCCATGCCGCGGGTCTTTTCAGCGGATGGTGGTTGGCAGTCTCCGTAGGCGGACCCCTCTTCACTCACCGTCGGTTCGAAGCCAAGGCGGCTCTGCAAATCATGTCCGAAGAACGGATAACCGTGGAACGCTCTTTCCCTACATTGGTGATGGACCAACTTGCGCTGGCAGAGGTAGATGGAACCTACAATCTGTCCAGTTTGCGAACCGGGCTTTCCTCGAGTCTGAACACTGAGGTGTTCAATAAGCTCCAGGCCGTAATCGGTGATCACGAATACGTAAACAACTACGGATTCACGGAAGCCACCGGAGTGGTTTGCCTTTCCGAACCCGAAGATCCCCCCGAGCTGCGGTGGGCAAAGATGGGAAAGCCTCTGGAGGGTATGGTGATCCGCGTCGTTGACGCGGACACCAACGAGGATCTACCGGCTGGGGCTGAAGGAGAGATACTGGTTCGTGGCTGGGCGATGATGAAAGGTTACCATGATCCTGGTCCCGATGTGCCATCGCCATTCGACCAAAGGGGCTGGTATCACACCGGAGACCTAGGATCGCTGGACCGCGATGGCCATATCACCTATTTGGGCCGCGTGCTGGAGCGTCTCCGCGTTGGTGGCGAGAATGTCTCCCCCGAAGAAGTGGGTCTTTTCCTGCGGCGCCATCCTCGGGTTGCGGCGGCGGAGGTATTCGGTATCCCGGACGAGCGTTTGGGTGAGATTCCCGCCTCGGTGATTCAACTGACACCCGGCGCCCAGCTTTCGGAAGCGGAACTGCAAGCTTACTGTCACGAGCGCATTGCCGGTTTCAAGATCCCGAGACATATCCGGTTCGTCGATCAGATGCCGATGAGCGCCAGTCACAAGGTGGACCGGCGCAAGCTAAAGCAGGAGATGTTGCACGAACTGGGCCCCCAATCTAAGAAGCAGCGACCCGAACTCAATCTATTATGAGCCGCCGGACACGCCGCCGCTTGCCGCGAACTGGTTTAACTGGTTTTGACGCTGAACAGCCCCGGGGTTTCTTCACGGCGCGGTTTCGGCGGCTCTGTATATTGCTCCATCCATGTACGCAGGGGGACTTCGTCTTTGTCGGGAAGCTGAAAACCCATTGGTGAAGTGCAGTCTCCCAGAAGCTGTCGCCGCACCGGGTCACATCGTTCCAGCAGCTCTAACGGCATCGCCATGTAGTCCATCGGCCGGATCCAACGATAACCGTAACCGAAGAATAAGCTTTTTCGAGTTAGCCTCGACGTATTGGGCCCAACGGCGTGGTAAGTACGGTTCTCGAAGAGAAGGGCGGTACCCGGCTTGACCTTCAACTCGATAGCTCCTTCGGGAGCATCTCGATCGAGGCCAAGTGGCGGGGAATTCAGGTTGTTGCTTCCCGGGATCAACCGAATCGCGCCGCGACCGGTCTGGCTGAGATCGGTGAGCCAGTAGCCGATCTTTATGAACATGCGAGGCAAAGCCCCTCCCAGATCGCTGGGTGCGGTACCGCCGTCTCGATGCCATCCCGACACCATCTGCGCGGGTTCGGTTCCTTCTGGAATGGGTGGTCTTACCACCAGGTGCGAGGTAATCAGCTGGATGTTGTGGCCTAACAGCTGTACCACCAAGGGTACCGTCGTCGGACAATCCACCAGATCCAGCAATGCTGGATCGTGCGGAAGGCAGTTTCGTTGTTGCCAGAAACCCCGGTCGTTGAGGCCATCAGTAGTTTTTCCCTTCTCGTAGAGCTGATCGGCGACCTCCAACAGCCGATCCACCTGTGCTGGATGTAGCGCATCGGGGAGCAAGAGGAATCCATTGTGCTCGAATGACTCGCGTTGTTCTTCGGTAAGTGGTGTGAACTGCATCATCGAAGTAGTGAAGGGGGAGCAGATTTTGCAATATGAAAGGTAGCCAAAAAAATGGCAGGTGGAAGATGAACGCTGGGCGCCCGTCTTACTGTTCAAGCTCCCGCTGGCGGTCCGCAGAATTTCAGAGCAGTACGGCGAAACTCTGGTCCTACGTCAGAGACGGATGTTTATTTGTGGTGAGACGTCTTGGGTGGGTCATGAGCGAATTAATCCAGGTTTTTGACCGATCGATACTTATAACCTCGGGGTGGTTTTTTTCGCCATTACCGCCGACCTCTTTCAGAAGATGAACTCCGAAAGCCGGAATGACCGTGCCAGCAGACATTGCATATAGAATAGAAAGGAATAAGGGATGAACTGGAAGGTCCATATCGACGACGTAACGGAAGAACCTCGCCAATGGTGCTGGAACGGCAACGACTATGAGCGTTTTGGCAAACATGTTTCGGTTGCTCTCGGAAACTCTGATACAAACCGGCATCCGTTCGATGTCGAACTCACGCGGGTGGCACCAGGACAGGTACCCTGTCCGGTGCATTGCCACAGTCATTGGTGGGAGCTGTTTGTCGTACTGTCCGGAGAAGGGGAAGTCCATCGTAATGGCAAGTTGCACAACGTTGGCGCCGGGGACTGTTTCATGCAGCCTGCCGGTATTCGGCATCGCATTCGCAATACCAGTGTGAGCGAAGATCTCGTCTATTACGTGATTGCCAACGAGGTGGGAGAAAATACTACCGAAAAGCTTTTGGCCTGAGTATGGTGCTCTTGGAAGTCACAGGGTTTTACCAGAATTTCGAGTGGCTTACGGGACGTTCCCTCGCTGGTCTGGGAGAATAAGAGTTATCCCCTCAGCCGGAGCAAGCCGAGGTTCCTCTCAGTGGGTACGGTCGCTTCATCATCAAAGCCAGCATAGAAAAATGGGAGGAGCCCAAGTTTGCGAATTGGCGAGGAGAGAACGTTTCCAGAAAGTTAGTGCCTGACCCCATTGTCGATGCGGTTATTTTCAACGTCTCTGGTGACAACCGAATCGAGAAGGAGTGGATTGACGACATCGCTTCCGTAGCCGTGATCTTGGAGGACTAGTACTGCCAAACGTCAAAAGTGTTCGTGCAACCGGTAATCGGGCGCAAAGAGGAGTATGCAGTCCGTGCCAGCTGCAACTGTCCAGTCATCAAACGCACGATCGAAAAGATCGTCGTGGTCAACAAAGGCACACGTGCCCTTGAGTCGGTGATCCGTCTCCCAAGTCGAGATGGTTACGTTGATGCTACCGGCTACCAGTTAGCCCGCGGTGCCTGGTCGAGCCACAACGCAACGGTCTCGTTTTATTGCGGAAGGATAGATCGGCTGAACTGAATTCGGGATCTCATGTCAACCGAACATCATGGAGTTTAAGAATGCCTAAGGTAGTTTTCATCGGAGCGGGTAGCTTCGGTTTCACCAGGAATCTCGTTCGTGATCTGCTTACCTTCGAGCGCTTGAGCCAAGCGGAAATCGCGTTGGTTGATATCAACAGGCGACGCCTTGATTTCGCCCGTCGGGCATGCCAAAAACTGATCGCTCAGGGAGGCTACGGCGCTACAGTAACCACCACCACGGAACGTCGCGATGTCTTGCCGAACGCAGACGCCGTCTGTGTCACAATCCTGCGCGGCTCCACCAGCGTCTGGCAACACGATATCCTGATTCCCAAGAATTACGGTATCGACACCAACGTCGGCGATACCCGCGGGCCAAGCGGGATCTTTCGCGCTCTGCGCACCATACCTGAAATGGTGGCTATCGCACGTGACATGGAGGAGCTGTGCCCCCGCGCCATCATGCTTAACTATACGAATCCGATGGCAATGTTGTGCCATGCTATGCAGCGGGAAACCGACATCCAACTGACCGGTTTGTGCCATTCAGTGCAGGGAACTGCAGCGATGCTGGAGTCTTGGGTCGGCCTTAAGCCCGGACAGATGGACTATCAGTGTGCCGGCATTAACCATATGGCGTGGTATCTGAAATTGGAGCATCGGGGACGCGACTTGTACCCGAAATTGAAAAAAGTGGTATCGACGGACAAACAGGTTTACAACCACGAAATCGTGCGCAACGAGATGTTCTTGGCATTGGGTTGCTATGTGACCGAGTCCAGCGGCCATAATTCTGAGTATAACTGGTGGTTTCGCAAACGACCGGATTTGATCCGGCAATACTGCAACAAAGGTACCGGGTGGAACCCGGGACGATTTGCGTACATCCTGAACGCGTACCGGAAACGAGAGAAGACGTGGCAGCGGGAAGTGCGCAAATGGCTTGCCGAGGATGAGGTGCCTCTCGATCGCGGCCACGAGTACGCTGCGTCAATCATCAATGCGTTCGCGGGAGGGCAAATCTTCGAGTTCAATGGCAACGTGGAGAATGATGGTCTCGTCGACAATCTTCCCACGGGTGCTTGTGTAGAGGTTCCGGTAGTTGCTAGCCGCAAGGGGTTCGAGCCGATCCGAGTTGGCAGTTTGCCACCCCAGTGCGCCATGCTTACCGGTCTGAGCGCACAGATCGAAATGATGGCAGTCGAGGGATGTCTCAAGGGCGACAATGAGCTAGTTTATCAGGCAATCGCTCATGACCCGTTGACAGCAGCGAAGCTGTCGCTGGCCGAGATTCGTAAGATGGTAAAGGAGATGTTCCGCAAGAACCGCGCGTGGTTGCCTCATTTCAAGAAAGTTGATCTGTGATTCCGTTTTTGTTACTTGATTCACTCAATCCCCAAGAAACAGATTAGCTAGTATGGTGATCATGCGCTGGTCCCCGTTGTTGCTAGTGGCAGTCGGCTTCGCCGTGTACGCCAATAGTTTGATGGGCGGCTTCTTCTTCCTCGACGACATCGAATCGGTCAAAAACAACTGGGACATACGACAGCTCTTTCCGTTGTGGAGAGATCCGGACATAGCGATCAATCGCGCTGTCAACAGCCGGCCTATGATACGTCTTTCGCTGGCAATGAACTATGCCATTCATGAATTGCATTTTACGGGCTACCGGATCATCAACGTTTTCATACATCTGCTCAATGGCTTGACGTTGTTCGGTCTACTGCGAGGAGTATTGCGCAGCCCCGCGATATCGCGTTCCGTTGGTGCGGCATCGGTTATGGCGTTCGCAGTGGCCCTGTTGTGGTTGGTGCATCCGCTGCAATCCCAGTGCGTGAATCACGTCATACAGCGCAGCACCAGTCTTATGGCGTTTTTCTACCTGTTGACCATGTACTGCGCGTCGAGAGGATTTGCAGAAAGAAAAAAAGTCTGGTTTTTCGGCGCAGTTTCGAGCTGCGCACTTGGTATGGCTACCAAAGAAGCGATGGTGACCGCGCCACTAATGGTCCTCCTATTCGAGCGGGCTTTGTTTGCCGAATCATTTGTGCAGGCGCTCCGCCGACATTGGAGGTTTTACCTTGGTCTGGTGTCTACCACCGTAGTATTGGTCTTGCTCCTGCGGCTCCGGCCCCATGGGAACACGATCATATTTACCGTTGATGCCACTGCATGGCATTACTTGTTGAACCAGTTCTCGATTATTGCTGAACATTATTTGGGGAAGATCTTCTGGCCGTATCCGCTGACCAATTTCTATGGCCCCATTCGATTCCTGCACTTTGCAGAGGTATGGCCGCAAGCGATTCTTATTTTTCTGCTCTTGACCGCCACGGTCGTTGGTTTTTATCTGCGTCCGGCGTACGGCTTTTGGGGCGTTTGGTATTTCTTAATTCTGGTGCCCACCTCTACCGTGGTGCCGATTTTTTGGGAAGCTATGGCGGAGCGGCGGGTTTACTTGCCCCTGGTTGGCCCACTTATGCTTCTGGCGCTACTGGTCGATTACCTTTGGCACAGCCGCACAGCTTCCAGAGGAATTTCCTCCTCCTGGAAGGGGTACGTGCCGTTGGCCATGCTCGTTCTCGTGCCGACATTGATTCTAGCATCTGTAACCGTGTCGCGGAACCAGATTTACCAAGACGCTTTAAAGATGTGGGGTGCAGAGGTGGCGGTTCTGGAAGAGGAGATGGCCGAAACGCCGCATATGATGCCGAAGGTGTTGTTGCATTATTCCGAGGTGTATTCCAAGCTAGCGCAGGGATATGAGCGCATAGGCGATCTTGAGAGTGCCACCGCACAATACGAGCGCGCGTTGGAAGTCTTCCCTGGAAGCTTTCGAGTCCACTTCAAGCTTGGTCATATGTACCAAGGAATCGATCAAGCCGATCGGGCCATCGAGCATTTTCGCAAGGCGGTGCGGTTGTACCCAGATTATTATCAAGCCCATGATGCATTGGGCGTCATGTTGTGTATGAAGGGGAGTGTGGACGAAGGAATTTCTTACATTCGACGGGCGCTGGAGATTCGACCCAACTACATCTTCGCCAATCACAATTTAGGCGTTGCATTGGGATTGAAAGGTAAGAATGCCGAAGCGATCAAGTACTTAGAAAGGGCGCTCCATATTGCTCCTACATTCGAGAAAGCACAAGACGCCTTGGCAGATATTTCGAGCCGACCAAAACAACCATGAAGGGGCGACTCCTGGGCCATCCCGCCGGCGTCGTTACTGTTAATAAGGACGTACCTTCCGTGTACGATTCAGTCCGTCACTTCACTGCCTCCTACAACGCCTTCGACGCGGAATTCAGCTGCACGGCGGAAACGTTGCCGGAGCTTGAAGCCTGGCAAAAAGCTTTCCGACCGCGGCTGATAGGAGCTCTCGGCCTTGACAACTTGAAGGCCGATCTGTGCGCCCATCGGCCGACGGCGAAACTGCGGTCCGTGGTAGAGCTAAACGATCACATTCGCGAAAGCTGGCACATTTATGTGGAACCTACCGTTCCCTTGCCCTTCTACCTGTTGAGACCGAAATCGATTACGGGTTCTGTTCCTCTGGTGCTGACTCCTCATGGCCACAACCATCCCCATCTCTATGCCGGCATTGCTATGAATGGAGAAGAGGCTGCCGAAATCGCCGACGGCGAACGCGACATTGGCGTGCAGGCGGTGCGCGAAGGATACATCACCATCGTACCCACTACTCGAGCCTTCGGGGAAACCCGTACCGAAAAGGACCGTGATGAGGACTGCCGCAACTCTTGCCGCAGCCAGCTGATGCACGGGCTGTTGGCCGGACGCACTCCGATCGGCGAGCGCGTTTGGGACATGGGGTGCTTGATCGACTGGGCCATATCGAATCTGCCCGTAGATGAAACCCGTATCGCCATGACCGGCAATTCTGGCGGCGGCACGGTAACGCTTTTCACTGCGGCCTGCGATACCCGCATCGCGGTCGCAATGCCGGGCTGTTATTTCTGCACATTTGAAGGCAGTATTGGAGAGATTGCTCATTGCGACTGCAACTATGTACCTGGTATGCTGCGTTTGGGCGAGATGTACGATGTTGCCGGTTTGATTGTGCCCCGTCCGTTCTCCGCCATCGCCGGCAAGGAAGACCGCATTTTCCCCATCGATCAGGTTAAATACGCGTACGAACAACTTCGACGGATCTACGAAGTAGCCGGTGCAGAAGATCGTTGCCAACTGTTCATAGGCGAGGGCGGTCATCGTTACTATAAAAATGGAGCCTGGCCGTTTCTGAGAACCTATTTCTCGCGATAGGGAGCACATCCTCGGTCCTATCGACAGAGTGCCTCACTTGTTCTATGCTGTGAGCACAGCTGCTGAATGATCGGTGGTTGGTCTATTCATCGGTTGATACTGTAATATTTGAGGGCAAAAAAATGGAATCGAAGCGAACCGTTGGAGTAGGCAAGGTGCAGCTAAGTGAGGTGAAGCACACCAAGGTCCATCACGACGACCATCTCTACATGTTCGCACCCAACCGGGGTGGCATCTGGAATTTCGGGGATGGTGAGATCGCCGTAGCCTACCTCGCCGTGCCCATGAACTACACCGACGAGTTACCGGCTGGTTATAACCGCCACAGCGGCGGACCCCGATCCTTCCGCGGAGAGCACCCGAGGTGGGGGAGTGAATCCGGGGCCATGTTGAGCCGTTCCCTCGACGGTGGTGAGACATGGACCGACAGTGACCGCCAGTGGATCTGGAACAACGATCGAACGATCGATGAAACACTGGATTGGCTGCGTCCGCGGGATCCCGACGAGCGCGAACAGATCGACCTAAGCGACCCTGACTCTATTATCCATTTTTGCCACGGAGAGTATCTACAGTGGCCTCTCGGTGGTTCGTCCAATCAACCCAACAAGGAGATCAACTTTCACTTGGGGAAGCCGAAACACAACCCCTCTTTCGGTTTGCGCAGCAGGGACCGCGGACGTACGTGGGAGCCTCATGCGACCTTGATCGACGCCCCTAGTTGGGCTCCAGACGGGGGATACCTGAGTGTCAATCTCGGACATGTCCGTTTCGATAACGGGGTTTTGGGTATTGTAGGCGGAATCTATAGGCGCAACATCTGTGCATACTATGTCAGTTACAACAACGGCGTCACCTTCGAGTACGTAAGCAATGTCGCGCGCATCTCCTCGGACATCACCAAGCTGGATGGTGACATGTATGCGGGATACAACTATTCGGGAGTACATAAGCTGCCGGATGGCCGTTTAATGGCCTGTATGCATCAACACTGGGGGCCGACACCCGATTTCGAGACTCCATGCGTCGCTTTCTCCAGTAACGACGGCATGACTTGGTCGGAAGTTGAGTTTGTAACTACGCCCGGGACTTTTTGTGGGCCGGTTGTCGGGCCCCGTGCGGAGTCGGCACCAGGAAACGAAGCGGGGTTCAAAGACAACTCGCGGCAGCGTTGTCCGGTGGCACTGGTTACTAGCGACGGAAGAATTGTCATCTTGTTCGCGCGACGCACCTCCGATCGTGGTTGTCGTGGTATCATCGGGGTAATTAGCGATGATCTGGGCAGAACTTGGAGCGAGGAGTTCGTGCTGCGCGGCGATGCCTACTGCTGGGATTTGGGGTATCCGGTGATAACGGAGCTAGCGGATGGACGTTTGTTCACGGCTTATTGGTGGACGGAGAAGACGGGGGAGGAGCCGGTTCCCGAACCCGAACTGGTTCGTTTCATCGCCGGAACCACTTTCAGGATCGATTAGGGAAGCGCCAGAAGCAAATCGAAGCTGCGGCCGGGAAGGCGCTGTGGAGAGGGGATTGCGGAACCGGATCAGGCGATACCATCGCACGTCAGGTTGCCAGGGGTGCGGGACTTCAACCCGGGACGGTGGCAGTTTACGACTCGAGGGTTAAACATCTCAACCTGCGGGAAACCTGGGAACACGCAGTCAAGACCTTTTGGACAAATCTTGTCATTAGTATTGCCAAAGTATTGCCAAGATCGTCGTGAACATCGTGGCATTGATCGTGGTTCACTGAATGCTCCACGTGTTGTTCGAGCGTAACTAAGATCCGGAAGGAACGCGACTAGATTTCACGGGAATGCGCAACGCCTCTCTATATTATTACCGATGAAAGCTGAGACCACCGACATCCAGCGACCATCCCAGAACCTGATTGACGCCTTCGCAAACGTGGGTAGTGCTACTGCCAGCGGTGAGCTGCACAAACTTGGCATCCGCGATCCGCAGCTCCATGGGCTCTTCTCCAGAATTTCCGGAAAGTCAGTCGTCGGTCCGGCCCTCACCTTGCAGTTTCTTCCCAAGCGCGAGGATCTCTACAACGTTGACGAATATGCGCATCCGGAGAAGCAGATGCACCGCCACGCTCTCTACCACACTCAACCCGGGGATGTGGTGGTGGTCGACGCTCGCTCCGATATGAGTAGCGGCGTCTTCGGCGACATGATGCTCACCTACTTCAAAGGACGAGGAGGAATCGGAGTGTTCGTGGACGGATGCATTAGAGATTTTCCCAAGGTCCAGAAGCTCGGCTTAGGATTGTGGACACGGGGCGTAACGCCCAATTATCATACCCAGACCAACATCTTTCCCTACGCGGTCAACGTGCCCATCGCCTGCGGCGGCACGGTGGTGATGCCGGGGGACATCATCATCGCCGACGACGACGGCACGGTGGTAGTGCCGATCGCCTTGGCGCCGAAGCTGGCGCTCGTCGCCAATCAGCATTCGGAATGGGAAGATTTCAGCCGCATGAAGCTTGAGCAAGGGGGTGACCTGCGTCGGTACTATCCGCTTTCGGACGATGCGCGAAAGGAGTACGAGGAGTGGAAAAAGAACCAGTAGGCGCTAACCGCGACTGGTCTGATCAAAGAAAGCCGCATCTGCTAGCTGTGCCGCTGGAGGGTTAAGCTATCATGAAAATGCTCGACTTCACCCGTTCCTACGTCTTCTTCGAGTCCGACTTCGAAGCCAATCCTCCGGAGGCCTCCTCCGATTTGCGCCAGAATGTTCATAACCGGGCGCGGATACATATCGACTGTCATCTGCGTCTTACGGCTCCTGATGGCGCAACTACCGACTACTATCTTTCTGAAGCCTGCAAATCCGAACGGGTGGGCGCCGACATGGGACTGGGCATCTTCACCGATCCGAACGCTGACTTCCGCATTATCATGTCTGACGTGGACACCATCATTATCAAAAGCTGGGATCGGAACGACAAAGGGGTCATGCTAGATCCGCCTGCGCTCGGACCACAGCCTGAGCGGCATTCCATAGACACTTCATCGTTCTGGAAGTACCGTTTTTTGGTGAATCAAGCTGAGGTGGCAGAGCTTGCCACGCCGGACGAGGTTGTGGAAGCTGTTGATCAGGGTAGGCCGGTAGCGGCCCGCACCGAATATATCTCGGACGGCCACGGCGTCGTTCTCGATTATCCGGTGACTACGATTAACGTCAGTGAACGGCACCGTTCGTTTCAGACCGACACCGGTCCGGTGATTTACGTCGACTTTTCGAAACCGATAGAAAGCAAAGCGGAAGCGCTATGGCTTGCCTTTGCTGCCTTTAACAGCTCGAACTGGATTGAGTTCGTGGTAAATCGTCCAACGCCGTTGGCTCCAGGTATTTCGGTCAACCACTACTCCGATATTACCCGCGTCACCGGTTGCACCAACCGCCTGTTCGCTGTTTAACGCGAAAAGGTCAGTTCCGTCGATCCATGTTGTAACCATCCGACCGTGGGTGTCGCATGGCAAAATGCCATACGCCAAAGGGGATTTCCTGGTCGCATCGAACCACGTGCAAGTGGGTCCTGATGTCTCCTTATTGGGGGAAGATTAATAGAAGTGCTATCCGGGTTTTGTCCTGTTTGACCCGCTCTCCACAAATGACCTTTATCACACACCGCTCGTCGGATTTCCTGACGACGTTCAGCGCTGAAATCTAATTGATGGGATTCGAGCCATGGAAAACAGATACCTATTCGTAGACTGGGTCCACGTGGACAAAGGTCGCATGGAGGTGACCCTGGATGTCGACCGGTTATCGGATGAGGGCAAAGCATTCATCGCGCGCTACGAGCGCGAGTGGGGCATTTATCGCGACCTTTCTGGTCATGGGATGAAACGGCTTCGAATTCCGTTCGGTGTTAGGATTACAGTAGAGAAGGCAACGAAGTCGCCGCCCTTCCTCGAGGCTGACCGACCTTGGGAAGAAGACATCCACTGGGTCACCGTGATCCACGAGGAGGGGAAGTATCGCTGCTGGTATCAGGTTCAGCTGCCCGCGGAACACGCGGAGGCGAAGCGGGTAATGGACGGCGAGCGGTCGATGGAGCTGGGTGGCACAGGGTTGTGTTATGCCGAAAGCCTAGATGGCATCCTGTGGGACAAACCTAATCTCGGCCTTTTCACCTTCGATGGATCGAAACAGAACAACATCGTTTCTCCCTATGGAGATTCGTCCGCTGTTTTCCGCGACGATTCGGCTCCGCCAGAGGAGCGCTACAAGATGTTCGACTGGGATCGGTTGCACGATGTTCCGGAGGATGCTGAGCCTAACAAGAAATACGGCCTCTATGGCTGCGTTTCGCCCGACGGTTACAGCTGGACGCGACTTCCCGAACCGCTACTACGCTACTTTCACGACACCCATAACGTCGGCTGCTGGGATCCGACTCTGGAGAAATACGTCGCCTTCGTTCGTCGTCACCTGAACGGGCGTGCCATCGGGCGCGCCGAGACCGACGATTTTCGGCACTGGCCCGACTCCGAAGTGGTGATCTGCCCCACGCCAATGGATTCACCGGCGGACGACTACTATACTAACGGTTTCACGTGGTATCCGGACGATCCTTCGACCAAGTTCCTGTTTTCCACTATCTATCACCATGACAGCGATCTGGTGGATACGAGACTGGCTACCAGTCCCGACGGCCGTCTCTTCAACTGGGTCTCGTATGAGCCGATCGTCGAAGCCGGGAAATCGGGGGAGTGGGATGACGGCGGGCTTTATCTCTGCCCGAATCTAGTGCACTTGCCAGATGGCTCGTTGGGCATGGCCTACCGTGGCATGGGAGAGACCCACAACGAAAGTTTCAAACGATTCTACGGTGATACGCAAGCTGGCACCCGCTTCGCTTGGGCAAAGTGGCAGGAAGGAAGGTTGGCCGGCATCGAAGCGGATGACCAGGGGGAGTTCTTCACCCAACGGGTCAAGCACGATGGCAGTCAGATTGAAATCAATGCACGCACCACCCGAGTGGGAAGCGTGGAGGTAGAGGTGTGGGAAGCGGTGGATCGCTATCTCAGCAAGCCGGTAGCGGGTTTTACGTTCGAGGAGAACGTCCCGTTTAGCGGCGACGATATCTGGTCCCGTTTTCGTTGGAAAGGGAAGAAGAGTCTCGACGAGTTACAAGGTAAGGAAATCCAGCTTCGCTTTCGTCTGTGTAGTGCCAAGGTTTTTGGCTATCGAATCGTCTGAGAGACCACATGGGCTTTAGGCGTACAAATCCGCTTTCGACCGAGACGGTATTGTCGAGTTTTCGCAGTTGGTGACCGCCGATGACATGATGGCGGAAGTTGCACGAAGTATTAGTGGTGAAACTTAGTGGCTGAGAATCAACCTGCGGCGAAGTGCTCAGCGATCTCTTCTGCTGTCAAAGCTCGGCCGTAGATGGTTAAGTCGTCGATAGATGCATCGCAGTACCAATTGCCGTAGCGCCAACCCAGGTTTATCCGGGTTTGCCTGCCTGCCGGAAGAGCGATTACCTCGTCGCCGAAGCGGCTCCCTTCGTCTTCGCGAGTCTGCTCGTTGCCGTCCAAATAGAGCCGCACCCGCGCAGTATCCCACGTGACGACCACATGATGCCATTCTCCGGCTTTCCAGTTCGTGACATCACCCTCTGCAGTCCCGTGGAGATGGCCGACATCGTCCTTCAAACGCACACGAAGGTTGCCGAAGATCGTAGTTAGCGACAGCGAGTTTACCAAGGGTGTCTGGCCCTCCACGTGCAAGACCGAGCGCTGACCGGGTTTGTCTGGATCTTGCTCGAAGTTGAGCCTCACCCACAGCTCAACGGTGCCGGGGCCATTCAGCATCTCGGAGGGAGCCGGCAACTGCACGTAACCATCAGTGCTGACGGCCACGGCTCGACTACCGGGTTTGCGCCCGGAGACGAATTCGATGCGGCCAACAACTTTGCCAACTGTGACACCCTTTGGCATGGCGCCCTGCAAGTCGCCCTCGAAGGCAGCTTCAAGCAGGATTTCATCACGCGGCTCCAATGGCGGAACCAAGGTTGTTTGTCGGAGGGGTTGGGGCGATGGCGGCAGTTCGCCCGGTGTAATTCCTTCGCGACGGAAATACGCTGCCGTGTGTGGAGAGCTTCGTGCGTTCATGGAAAACGCTTTGCCATCGGTTGACGGCGTCATCTCCCTTACCTGCGCCAAGAACGCCCGGGTGGAGATGGACAGATAACGGCGGTCACCGGTCATCTCGTAACCGAAGCGAAAGGCATCGACACCGAGAAGGTTCAGAGAGGTGATGCCGGCAAGACGGTTCCGCCGATTGAACGCGTTGAACTCATAGACAAATCCGTCTACTTCCGGATTCCACATGTGGTCGATCAGCCAGTCTAGACCGATGGTGATTACCTGGCGTAATTCCTCGTCGCCAGTGATGGCGTAATAGGCACTCAGTCCATCGTGCAGCTGACCGGTCATGAACAGCTTGCATCCGTCCATCATCCATGACCGCCACCACTTCCCCTCGCCGTACGCGGCCAGCGGATCTCGAGCGTATATCTTGATGTAATCGACGATCTCCTTGGCTGCGTCGAGATATCTCATCTCGCCGGTTACCTTGTAGGCGCGGCACAACACCATCAATGGCCAGCCAAGTTGCCGTTCCGCGCCGGCGAAGATGTCACGAATTTTCTTATCATCGTCGCCCTCGGCGATTCTGGTGACTCGGTCCGCGATCATTCGCACCGCCTCGAGGCTGCGTTCATCGCCGGTGAGGTAGTATGCGTCCGCAGCGCAGTCCACAAAGACGTGGCCCCACTCAAGGTGGGTGGTCACCGCTTCATGGGTCTCAGCTCCTGCTCCGTAGCCGTGGAAACGCTGCTCGCCGTTCTCGTGGTTGAGGTCTATGTCGATGAAGTGTTGGTTGCAGGCGATGGCAAAGTCGTAATAGTCTCGCTGGCCGCTGCGGGCATAGAGGAGAAAAGAACCGTGACCGGTGTCGTATTCCAGATCTCCACGGGTCAGCTGGTTTCCGTAACCGCCGTGGTGATAGTCCCCGTAGTGGAGCATGCCGTTCTCCCGCGGCATGGTCTGGCGCTGGTCGAGCAGGGTTTCGAACTGACTGCGTATCTTGCGGTCGTATTCGATCGTTTCTGGTTCACCGGCAGGAGATAAGGGACCAAAGACCTCGGTGTCGCAGAAGTACTCTGGTTCGACGTTAGCGATCAGGGGTTGTTGGAAGGCGCCGACGCGGTCGGCTATTTGATCGTCGGCATTACCGAAGGCGTACAGAATGTGGTGCGTCTTGGCACGCGTGCGGCCAAGTTTGAGCAAGTCGCCTTGGTGGTTGCTCCATAGTGACAGCTTCAACTTGCCCGCCACTAGTTCGATCGATTTAGGTGCCAGATGCCAGAAGTCACGGACCGCCAATCCGAAGGTGGCGCGATCTCCTGTGAGCACGGCCCAACCATCGAGCTTTTTGTTGGCTTCCTGTGGCGCCGAAAATGGGCCCGATTTGCAGATCATGTTGGTGTCAGCTGCGAGTAGGGCTCCCCGGCCGTCAGTGAGCTCCCCTTGGATCGTACCGGTACCTGCCGGAAGCTCGAATTGCTGGTTTGCGCCGAGGTCGGGTTTGAGATCGATGAAGATCTCTTTGACTTCATGTAGCTCTGGTTGACCTAGACAGATGAAGGTTTGTTCCGCTTTGACATATGTCTCCCCGGTGTAGAAACGAAGGCGCGTGTCTAGCTTGTAAGAGCGGTTGTCGGCTGCGTCGCGCAACCAACCGACCTGACGAATGGTTGCTCTGAGGGGACCGGTTTCTTCCACGATCACGGTTTCCGGCTTGACACCCGACGAGGTGTGAGCGCTACCATCCGCCAGCACGAACTGCATTGGCGAAACATTGTCCAGAAGCCGCACCGGTTCCGTTGCGCCTCGGAGCTGCACCGATCGAAACAGAGCAAGCTTGTTTCTCGGGATTTCGACTTTCAGGGGACCGGTATCGAGGATTATCTCATCGCGCCGGTCGTAGATCTTCAAAGGTAGTTCCGGCGCGGGACCAATGCCGGAAGCGAGGTGATAGACGGCCTCAGAGTTGGCAGCGCAATTGGCGAAAAACTGAACCAGCAACCACTTCACCGATCCGTCGGGCCAAGAGCCCAGCACCTTAATCTGCGTCGGAATGCCGTCACCGTCTGCATCGCGGACATGCACAGGCTGGTTGGGTTGCAAGGTTCCCTGGGCAAACGGGATACCGGAGCACACCGCTTCCCCAATCCGCGCAATCCCGCTGGCATCGTTTATGGTGATTTTTACGGGAACCAACGACTCCGTTTCGATGCAAGAGATGGCCAATAAAACCCCGACGAGACAGGTTGAAAACGAACTCTGAAGTGGCATCTTTCATTCATCTCCACGGGTCTGAACGACAGCCAATGTAGGCCGACTGATCGGGACCGTCCATGCCGATTTAACTGCTTGACCTGATACCGACAAACCTTTTCTATCCCAGCGCTCATTATCGACAAGTCCGCAGCAAGCGATCCCAACAGAAACGAGTGTCGAATGTCCATTATTACCGGTATAGAGTTTCGTCAGTTCTCCGCCTTGCACCGCAATGCCTCTCGCAACTGGCTCGTTGTCAAGCTCAACACCGACGATCCTCAGCTGTACGGATTGGGCGATGCAAGTGCCATGGAAGACGACGATGTGGTCGCAAAGTTGATGCAGCGATTCGCGGAAGATTATCTGATCGGACAGGATCCGCTGGATCATGAAAAACATTGGACGACCCTGTATCACGATCCACAATCCCGCGGTGGCCGATTGGCGACCAGCGCTTTGTCGGGCATAGATATCGCATTGTGGGATCTTAAGGGAAAGATCCTCGAACGTCCCGTTTATCAATTGTTGGGTGGAGCGCAAAGACAGAAGATCCGCGTCTATGCCAACGGTTGGTACACCAACCCGGGGACACCGAAGCAGAATGCAGAGGAAGCCTGCAAGGTGGTGGAGATGGGCTACAACGCGATAAAGTTTGATCCCTTCGGACAGGCGAATTACTACAAGATCTCGCTCGCCGAAGCTCAATTGGCCGAAGACAGGGTGGCCGCTGTCCGTGAAGCTGTGGGAGCCAGTGTCGATATCCTCGTCGAAGCTCACGCCAAGTTCAACGTCATGACCGCGATCCAGCTGGGCAAACGGATGGAGAAATATCGACCCTTGTGGTACGAGGAACCAGTCTCGTCGGAGAATCTCTCAGAATTGCTTGAGGTGCGGCGCAAGGTGGATATACCGATCGCCACGGGAGAGCGGCTCTACAGCAAATTCCCCTTCGCCCAGATCGTTGAGGCACACGCGGCCGATATGCTGCAACCGGATATCGCCAACGCCGGTGGCATCACCGAGCTCAAGAAGATCGCCGCCATCGCCGAGGCCAAACACATCACCGTAGCGCCGCACAATGTCTGTTCGCCGGTGGGGGCCATCGCCGAGATGCACCTATGTGCTTCGATCGTGAATTTCGAGATCATGGAGTATCATGCCGAATTTTACGACAGCCATTATTTCGATGTCTGTCCGGGATTTCCGCGCCAAAGCGGAGGTTGCGTCGAGTTGAGTTCCGCTCCGGGATTGGGGCTCAAACTCAACGATGAGGTTGTCGCCGCACATCCGCCGATGATGCGAACCAGCTCGAGTGGCGGCACCGTGCGTGGTATCTGAGCGTTGCTGCCGACGGTGATGCAGAGTTACTCCAAAGCTCGCCCTTCCGCGGGCTAGCCGTCTTGTCGTGGGTGGCGGTTTGCTGGAGCTTGCTCAGCTTCATTGGCGGTGGTTTCTGACCGTCGAGCTCGTTTTGGCAGAGATCTGCGGCTGGGTTTTGCGTAGTAGAGATGTGCTCGGCCAGCAATGTTGCCACAACTGCTAAGGTCAGCACGATCACGGGGATTCTCAAAACCATTCTACAACCTTCATACAGGGCTTATGTCGGGCTCACAAGGAAACGGGAAGTCTGCACTCGTCTTTCTCAGGCTCAATTAAACCAAAGCCGGTTTCCATTGTCATACAAAGCGTTATCCTCCTTTAATGGCGTGGTACCAGCGGGGCGGGGGGCGATCAAATCCCAGTTCTTGGGCTTTTTGGTGGCTGTGTGCCGAAGAAGCATCCCGAAATGTCGATAATGTGCTACTGTGTTGCCGGTAGCGCGGCTATTGATTAAGCTATTTCATGCTGAATTCATTTAAGTTGGAACTGTAATAATCACTACCCCAATGATTTACGATCCAATCATGTTCGAGGTGATTCGCAACGCCCTCGCCGAAATTACCGAGGAGATGTCAGTGGCGTTGCGTCGCAGTGCCTACTCCACGAACATCAAGACCCGATGCGATTATTCCTGTGCCCTCTTCGATCGGGACATCCGCGTTCTGGCCCAATGTTTTGCGCAGGCGAATCACCTTGGGTCGATGGTACGCATGGTGCCGATGTCGTTGGAGGATTACGGACCCGAAAACCTCGGCCCCGGTGACACCATCGTCACCAACGATCCCTACTTGGGCGGTGTCCATCTCAACGATATCTTCGTCATCTCTCCGGTCCACTTCAATGGGGAGATCTTCGGTTACGTGTCGAATCTGGCCCATCACGTCGACGTCGGCGGCGGAGCGCCCGCCAGCGTCGGAGCCTTCAACGAAGTCTTCCAAGAAGGCATCATCATCCCGCCGGTGAAGCTCGCCGTCGGCGGCGAGATCAACGACGACATCTTTCGCCTGGTTTTGAGTCAGATCCGCTCCAAACGGGAAACCGGGGGAGATTTTCGGGCTCAGATTGCTGCCAATAACACCGGCGTCAATCGCATAAACGAGTTGTTGGAGCGCTACGGCCGCGACACTGTGAACGATTACGCAGGCCGGTTGATCGACTATTCCGATCGGGTCACGCGTGAGGAGGTTGCCAAGCTCCCCAAGGGCGAGTATGCGGCCGAAGGTGTGGTCGACAACGACGGGTTCACCGATTCCCCGGTGAAACTGAAAGCGAAAATAACCATCGACGGTGAGGGCATACTGGTCGATTTCAGCGACTGCGATCCTCAGCGCCGCGCACCTGTGAACTCGACCTATTCCATGACCTACGCCGCGGTTGCCTACGTTCTCCGGGTAGCCATCGATCGGGACGTACCGATCAACGACGGCTTCTATCGTTCCGTAAGGTTGATTGCGCCGGAAGGAACGGTGGCACATTGCACGCCGCCGGCGCCGGTGGTCGGTGGTTGGGAAACCCACACCCGTTTAGTCGAGGTCATGTTCGCCGCGCTTTCCCAAGCTATTCCCGAGCGGGTCCCGGCTGGTACCAAAGGCATGATCTGTCACTCCGGTTTCGGCGGTATCGATCCTGCCGACGGTGCTTACTATTGTTTTCTGGAAACCATGGGTGGGGGATACGGTGGGCGCTTCGACAGTGATGGACCGGACGCGGTGCAGGTCCACGGCCAAAACACCGAAAACGCCCCGATCGAAGAAACCGAGATGAACTACCCGGTGCGGATCGTGCGTTACGAGCTGGTGGAGAACAGCGAGGGTGCAGGGAAATACCGGGGCGGGCTAGGTTTGCGGCGAGACTACGAGTTTCTCGGTAGCGAGACCAGTTTCACCATTCTCGCGGACCGGGATCGGTGGGGGCCAAAAGGACTGTTCCAGGGCAAGGACGGTCGAAAAGCGCTATATATCTTAGAGCGGGGCGGCCAGGTCGAAGAACTGGGCTCGAAAGTAACCGTTCAGCTGAAGCCGGGTGAGGTTATCAGCTACCGTACCTGCGGTGGCGGTGGTTTTGGGCCCCCCACGGAGAGGGATCCCGAGTTGGTGTTGAAGGATGCGCGCGAAAGCAAGGTTAGCGTCGAGCGCGCCCGTGAGATCTACCGCGTTGTAGTGGACGCCGAATCCTGGACCGTGGATGAAGCTGGGACTGCGAAACTCCGGAACAGATGATCGTGTCTTTGGCGCCGAAGTTCTGGATGCGTGCCTGATCCGATTCCAAGAAATTAGTGGCGAAGAAAAGCACACATAGATTGGGCGTCGATATTGGTGGGACCTTTACCGACGCCATCTTGATCGATGAAGTAAGCGGCGATGTTCGCGTTTGCAAGGTTCCTTCCACTCCTGACGATCCCTCGCACGGATTCCTGAACGCCGTCGCCCGCATCTTGAAAGAAACGGGCGTCGCTCCCGCAAATCTCGGATATGTAGTGCATGCCACCACCGTCGCTACTAACTCCATCATAGAAGGAAAGCTCACTCCAACCGGATTTGTGACCACTGACGGATTTCGTGATATGCTGGAGATACAGCGGCAGATCCGCGCGTCGCTCTACGACATCCACTTCAAAAAGCCGGCACCGCTCGTTCCCCGTGACCGCTGCTTCGGAGTTCCCGAACGGTTGGATGCTCGCGGCGAGGTGCTGAAACCGCTCGATGAAGCCGCCGCCCGCGACGTTGTTAGCCAGCTGAAAGAAAGCGGTGTTGAGTCGGTCGCCGTCTGCTTCCTTCATTCCTACATCAATCCTCAGCATGAGCAGCAGATCAAGGAGATGCTCCTTGATGTGTTCCCGGAGAAATCGGTCTCCATCTCTTCAGAGGTAGCGCCCGATTTCCGTGAGTATTTTCGGGCGAGCACGACGGTCTTAAATGCGGGCATCCGCCCCGTGGTCGGACATTACTTGGAACGAATCGAGTCACGGTTGCGTGAGGAGAGTGTAAATGCATCTCTGCTGCTGATGCAGAGCAGCGGGGGTGTTTACACCTTCGCTGCCGGCGCCGAACGGCCGGTGTATATGGTGGAGTCTGGACCGGCAGCCGGTGTCATTGCTGCCAGTTACCTCGGGAAACAGCTGGGGAAACCGAACCTGCTGTCGTTCGATATGGGGGGCACGACGGCGAAGGTAGGCTTGATTCTGAACGGGGTTCCGCAGATTACCAAGGAGTATGAAGTAGGGACCGATGCCAGCGCCAGTGGTCACGGCGCAAAAGGGGGAGGATATCCGCTGCGCACACCGGTCATCGATCTAGTAGAGATCGGTGCCGGCGGCGGTTCAATTGCATGGGTGGATACTGGCAATGTGCTGCGGGTGGGGCCCCAGAGCGCCGGTGCGGCCCCCGGTCCCGTTTGTTACAACGCCGGGGGAACCGAGCCCACCATAACCGACGCAAATCTGGTACTTGGCCGCATCGATCCCGACTACTTCCTGGGGGGCGAGATCACATTGGATGTGGATGCTGCGCGCGCAGCCATCGAGGAGACGTGCGCCAAGCCTTTGGGCATGGACGTGGTCGACGTTGCCTACGGCATTGTTGAAATTGCCAATGCCGCTATGACGGGCGCGCTGCGCCGCATCTCAATCCAGCGTGGTTTCGATCCACGCGATTTCGCGTTGGTCGCCTTTGGTGGGGCAGGACCGTTACACGCCAATCGCCTTGCCGAGGAGTTAGGTATATCCACCGTGATCGTTCCACCGAGTCCAGGTACATTTTCGGCGATGGGGTTGCTATCGACTGATCTCAAGCACGAATTCACCTCGATCGTCAATAGGAGTCTCGATGACTCCGAAATGTCTATACTAACAGAGGAATTCGCCAATTTGGAGCGGCAGGGAAAAGAAATTTTGGAGCGCGAAGGGGTTGCTGATGTCGACATGCGCTTCCGGCGGATCATGGATTTGCGATATGTCGGACAGAGTTATGAGCTGGCGATTGGTGTAGACGATCCTGCTCTCCCTGCGAGCGAGGTTGCGAGGCTCACAGGAGAGTTTCACCGCGAACACCGAAGGGCTTACGGCTTCAATGCTAAAGAGGAACCGGTGGAGGTTGTTACTTTGCGGATTGGTGCAGTGGGAGAGATTTCGAAACCCAAACTGGCGGAACTTATAGCTGACAGAAATGTCGACACCGCGAGAAAATCGGCGCGCAAGATTTTCTTCCCCGAATCTGGCTTCGTCAGGTGTCCGATTTTCGACAGGTACGCGCTGGGTGCTGGAGGTGTCATTTCGGGGCCGGCAATTGTAGAAGAAAATGATTCAACTACATTGTTGCATCCCGGATATCATTTACATATATGGCCATCGGGTTCCTTGTTGGTCCAAAAAAATAAGAGGCCATTCTGATACGGCGGAGTGGCAATCGCGTTGTCAACATCCGCGCGACGAATAATGTTGGGGAGGAATGGTAGATTGGATCGTAGCCTCCTGTCTGAACTTAGGTAAGGGGTAAGCTTGGCGTGTTTCTCCCGGTCTTGGTGCGGTGGGTTGGATAATCTTGTTTGACAGGGATTATGTGCTCGATTATAGCTGGTTCAAGAGCTCGATCAGTGCCTACCACGGTACCCGCATGCGGGACGTCTTCTCAGGCCAGGCCGAGTTAGCGGTTAGTCGGGTAATCTGGCGTTAAAGGTAGGGTGGTTTTTTTCGCGTATGCAGTCAGAGTTCGAACGCATATTTTGCTACTACATCCTCATCAACCGGTACTCCCAATCCCGGTACATCCCGTACCTCAATAAAGCCACTCTCCTGTAACCACGGGTCATTCGTCAACTCATGCTGCATGGGCGATTCGTGCGGCTTGAAGTCCATACACCAGCCGGCAGGTGATGACGCCAAAAGATGTACACTGGCCGCCGTATTCAACGCGCTGGACCAAGTGTGCGCGGTGAACTTCAGGTTTGCCGCCTCAACCAACTTGATTGCCCTCACGCAACCCGTGATACCTTGGCACCGCCCCGGATCCATCTGCACCACGTCAACGCCTCCCGCCTCCAGTAAACGCCGGTAACCTTCAACGTTCCATTCCTGCTCTCCGGTGCCAATGCGCGTTCGGATACGCTCGCGCAACAGCACGTGGGCCTGGTAATTCTGGGGTGGCAGCGGTTCTTCGATCCATAGCAACCGATAAGGTTCCAGCTTCTCTAGGCGATCGGTCGCCGTTTGCACGTCCCACCGCACCCGAGCGCCCAGCACGTCTAACACCAGATCGCACTCCTCGCCGATCACCTCCCGGATTTTGCGCACTAACTCACGATCCCGCTTCTCGTCCGTTCCAAACACTGATTCTGGACGTGTGCCCCAACCTCCTTTGACGATTTGGTAACCTTGCTCCGCCATCCACTCGAACTCGTTCACCGTCCAATCTAAGTCGTCCATGTCCAGGTGGATCGAGGCCATGGCAATCACCTTGTCGGTGAGCGTCCCGCCTATAAGATTGCAGACTGGTAGACCCAGTGCCTTGCCCTTGAGGTCCCAGAGTGCCATGTCGATGGCGCTGACCGCGAATGCGGCGATTCCTTGGGGGCCGTACCACCAGATGCGATCCAGCATCTTCTGCCAGCAGGCTTCCACTTCGAGCGTGCTCTCGCCCACCAAAATCGGCGCGAAACCGTGCTCGATCACGATCTTGGTGGCGTGACAGGAGTCGGGAAACTGGCTAATGCATTCGCCCCAACCTACGGTCCCATCTTCACCTTCGACCCGAGCCAGGGTAACGTGGCGAATCGCGCCGTGATCGTGGGGCTCTGGATAGCGAAGTGGGTGGGCCGTAATCGATTTAATCTTCACCGCTTCGCCAACCATGCTTTCGTAATCAGGTCGCGCAGGAGAACGGTTTCGGAAATATTGTCGACATCAGGAACGATGTCGTCTGGCATGCGCACATACTCTAAACCGATGTAACCTGTATAGCGGTGGCGTTTCATTACGCGCACGACCCGGCGGTAGTCGATGGTGTTCTTCTGGAGAGTTGTCTGCAACAGTCCCTTGCAAGCGGCGCGGGCGTGGAAATGACCGGCATGTTTGACCAGTGGTTCGATCTTGCTGTCCGGCATACCCTGAGTCGTGTAGTGGCCGTAATCCAGGGTAAGGGTCAATCCCGGGGTCATCTCCACCAGTTGCGCGGCCAGCTTTGGTGTGGGAGCCACGGACCACATGTGAGCCTCGACTGAAAACACCACCTTGGCAGCCTTGGCTTGTTCGACGCACCAGCCCAAGGTTTCACTGGAGCGTTTGAGGGAATCGCTTCTGGGCTCGGACTCAAAATGCTGGCCCGGCAACGATGTCATATGTGGTGCGTTGCAACGCACCACGAACTCGAGGGTTCGTTGAAACAACTCGCGATAGCTACGGCGCACGGCGGCGCTGGGGGAGTTGGGTGCTTGTTTAAACACGTCCTGCGATGGTATCAGAAATATATCCGCGAACTTTAGTCCTCGGTCGCTTAGCTTCTTCGACAGACGGCGTGCCGAGGCGCCTATGTTGGGAAAGATGTCCGTCGGTTGTAGGTGCGAGCGGCCGGAGAAGATGCCGATGTCCACACCCTTGATCCCGAGCATGGCAATTACTTCGAGAGCTTCGTCGTGGGACAACAGTGGAAAGCTAAAATCAGCACAAGCCAGTTTCGGTTTCTTCATTACCGTTCCTTCTTATGGGTTGCCCAGCTTGAATCCTCCGTCGATCTCGATCACTTGGCCGGTGATGTACTCCGCTTCGTCCGACAGCAAGTACGCGACCAGTGAAGCCATCTCTTCCGGCTGAGCAACGCGGTGCATGGGGATGGTTTCGATCATTTTCTGAGTCAAATCCCCTGGTTCGAGGCCAAGGTGCGCTCCGCGGTTCACGTCTACGTCCCGCCACATGGGCGTGTCGACCACACCCGGGCTTATGGCATTAACACGAATTTTTGCTGGGGCGTATTCAAGGGCTAGGGTGCGGGTAATGTGGTCGACACCGAGCTTACTGACACCGTAGTCGATGTTGTTTGGCCGGGCGCCATGCGCTGAGGTTGAGGACAGATTGACGATGCTACCGCCATTGCCGGCGGCTTTGGCCGCCTCGGCAACCTCCCGATTCAGAAAGAAACTGGCGGTTAGGTTAAGTGAGAGTATCTGTTGCCATTCCTCCCGTTTGACTTCGGTGATGCTGCGGATGCGAATCATTCCCGCCGCAGGGACGCAGCCATCGATCCGTCCGAACTCGGATTGCGCCAGTGCGACTGCGCGAGAAGGGTGCTCTTCTATGGTGACGTCTCCCGGTAGCACCGCGCAGCAACCGCCAGCTTCTTCAATGGATGAGGCGGTTGCGCGTAGGCCGTCTTCGTTAAGATCGGCAAGTACGACACTGCCTCCTTCGGCCGCAAGTCGAATGGCGATCGCTTTTCCGATACCGCTGGCGGCTCCGGTTACGATGTACGCCTGTTTTTCCAGACGTTTCTTTGCAGTCGCCTTCATGGTGCCTTCCATTCGAACTCGCGGTCGAGGGGATAGATCGGTCGCGGGATGGCACGATAATCTAGCCGATCCAGATACGACGGGCTTGGGCCGGGACACTCGCAGGCCAGTGATTCGGTCATGATGTCGGCAAAGACCTTTACATGGCCGACAGTGCACTTGAGGACAACGATCTGCGCTTCCAGCGGCTCCAGGCCGATCTGTCGATAAACCGCAGGGTCGTGTCCAGGCCCCGGGTGCTCGCTTACCACGATGTGGATCGATCCAACGCGTAGCAATACGCAACGACCCATCTCTGCCGACTGAGAAATGTGGCCACTCAGACCGAAGCGGCCTTCGCTGAAACGCTCCACGTAGGCGCGGATGGTTATCGGTTTATGATACTTCTTTGATCGCTTAGCACCTAGCGCCAGCTTCACCTCGCCGCCTTCACCTGCATTGTGGGCAGCCTGCACCGCTTCCGCATCCACCATGGTGAGATAGGCAGGGCAGGTAATCTCCTGGTCGAGCATTTCCTTCAGTAGGCAGGTGCTGTCACCCGGAGATCCGCCATTGGTGGCGTCGGCGCCATCGGCGATGACTACCGGCCCTGCTGTAGCCGCGCTGGCATGCCTTACCGCTTCCGCTGGATCGCATTTATCCACGTAGAACTCGTCTCGATGCGCCCAAGCATGTTCAGCGAGCTGTCGACATAGTCTCTCGGCCAGTTCAGGCTGGTGATCGGTTGTTACCACCACCGACCATCCGAATTCAGGCACGTCGATCCAGGGCTGTACCGGGAAAAGTGAAACATCGATCACAGCTTCCTCTTCTTCCATCCGCCTCGCCATGGTAAACCAGGTTGACATTGGCCCCTCTTCGGTCATGAAACATTCGCAGGGAGTGACCAAGGGGAGCTTCTTGTATGCCATGGCAGGGTGCACCCGTGAGCGCATGATCTGCAGCAGTATTGACGCTCCCCGTCTACCTGTTTCTCGGATGTCGATATGCGGACAGTGGTGATATGCGGTAAGAGCATCGCAGGCATCTACCATCGTTCGTGTTACGTTGGCATGATGATCCAATGTAATCACCAGAGGTATGTCGGGCCCGATCTGTTCAAGGATGACTGCAAGGATTGTTCCCTCTACGTCCGCCGTCTCCTGGCCAGCCAGCGCCCCGTGGAGAGAGAAGACAACGCCATCCAGATTCGGGGATCGGCTCAATTGCTCGGAAAGACCGTGGATCAAATCGTCGACAAATTCCGTCGCAGCAGGGCCGCCACACCAACAGTTAGCTGCGACCAGCGGCACGATATTCACCTGTTCAGCACTCAGAACATCCCCGAATCCGGCGAGCTCATCATCCTCCCGTTCGATGCCGTCGAGGACCGCTTCGCCGAACAGGTAGCGGTGGCGACGAAAATCCGCCAACGTGGTGGGCACTTCCGAGAACGTATTGGTCTCCTGCCAGACGCGACCGATCGCTATGCATGGTTTGCGGCTCATGCGTCAAACACGTAGTCATTGCCGCATCGGTTCTGGCAACGGACTGGCTTCATTAGTGGTGCTGTCCAGGTTAGCTCTTGGGGGCCGGCTGCAAAAGTTCTAGGGCGACGTCATCCGGCCCGTTAAAGTAGATCCCTTTGGCACCTTTGTTGATGCCCCAGGTTACTTCGTGCGGTGTGGCCGATTTGAAAACCACCCCCGCTTGCCGCAGGCGCGCGACCTCCGCTTCGATGTCGGATACCACAAAACAAATATGGGCGTTTCCAGGACGATTGGTCGCTGTATCGGTCGGTTCACCGGCCGGTGTCATGTACTCGATTAGCTCGAGCCGGTGATCACTGTCTGGGAATGCCAGAACGGAGATGTTCAGCTTGGCGTCAGGATAACCGACGATGCTCCGTATGTAATCGAAGTCGTAGAGGCCACCACCGATGCGCTCCATCCTCAGAAGATCCGCAAAGAAGCTCTCCGCCTCTTCTAGGTTGCTGACCGTGAAGCTGGTATGTTGTATGCCTTGTATCATGTTTACCGTTGTGATTTATTCTAAGCTCGCCGCGAAAATAAATAAACCCCCATGTATGGTCTGGTATTCGAAAACCAGACTCTCGTTATCGTCGGTTATTACCCTGGCCTGCGGTTTGGGGGCATCCCCGGTGATCACTATCCAACGCGAATCAGATCATAATCTCTGCGGCTCCTATACGCGGATCAGTGACCGCATTGATATTGTGGCGCTTTCTCTAACCCTCTCGGTAAAAACAAGAGCGAAATGTTCACTGTGTTTGAGATGGTCGATGTCCAGATACCATCTCAAACACCAAACCAAGGAGAAGACTAATGATATCAGTGGGAATGGTGCTGGAGTTGAAGGTGGGATGTTACGACGAGTACAAAAAACGGCACGACGAACTCTGGCCTGATCTGGCGGAAGTCATGACGAAAAATGGAATCGACATGGTGATCTATCGCCACGAGCACTTTTTGTTCGTCTACGGGGTGGCACCTTCTCAGGAAGCATGGGACGCTGTCGAGAATGACCCGGTGACTCCGCGTTGGAACGAATACATGACTGAGGTGCTCAAAGTGGACGACAACGGGGAGCTAATCGTGCATAATCTGCCGCAGGCATTTTCGTTTGGAAATCTGCAATAAAGTTGAGCTCAAAGCTTCTCGACAAGCGTAAGCTGAGGGATATGCAGCCGGTCTCGAAGTTGGAGAGTCTGTCCGCGCCGAAAAAGGCAGCCTACTGCTTTCGTGCCTGATGTAGAAGTGCCATTAATGGACCTGTTGAAACGGGCCACGGATGATAACGGCATATGTTTTGTCGTAATGTTGTTTCTGGTGTCGGGTCAGGTATGCAGCGACGTGTTCTTCTATGAACCGCAGATGCGGTTAGGTGGGTCGCTGTGGAAATAGATATTCCGCAGACCTCGGTCTTTTCCCGACCTTGAGGAAGTCCGGCAGGTCAGATTCGACGAACATATTCCTCGATCACTGTCACTGCATCCGCGTCGGGAATGACCCGATAGAAATTATCGGCGCGAGTTTTGTTTTGACGAACTTTCACTTTCGGGAGAATTCTGGATCCTTTGGCAAAGATTGAGAATGCCAAACCGAAGCCTCAGGTCTGTCTCTTACATCCGTAACAGCCTACGAGCATTACCACCGAGGATCAGCTTCTTGTCCGCGTCGCTGATGTTGGCGGTTATGATCTTGCCTATCTGCGAGCGCGGATCCATGAGGGAGATATCGGAGCCGTATAGCACCCGCTCAGCACCGATCTTCTCCACGACCTCTTCGATAACACCTGGAGTGCGCCAGGTGGAACAAGTCTCCACATAGAAGTTGGGTGAGCGTAACGCTGCTTCTACGCACTGACTTCGATACGGCTCGGCGTTGCCAACGTGGGCAGCGATGAAGGTGGCATTGGGAAACCGAGGCGCCGCCAATCCCAGGTACTTTGGTGGCGCGTCAGAGCCCGTGTGTACGATGATTGGAAGCTTGCGATCATCGGCGAATTGATAGATCGGATCCCAAGCTGCGTCGTCTGCCTCGTATGGGGTGTAGGGTGGATACAGCTTGATGGCCGGAAAGCCCAGCTTGTCTATGGTGCGTTCCAGTTCGGGGACCATGCGATTGGGCATGGTGGGAGAGACGTAAGCAAAGCCGGTCAGACGGGACGGGAAACGGGCGACGGCTGCCGCCGTCAGGTCGTTGCCGGTAACACCATCGGGATGGAAGATGTTGAAAAGGCAGGCGCGATCGATGCCGGCGCGGTCAAGAGCACGGATGATGTTGTCGAGGTCGTCGACGGCCAGAAAGATCTCGAACCTGCCGGTGTGCCCATGAAAGTCGATTATCATGTTTCCGTCGATCATCCTGCCCCCGCGAGGATCTTCTCAAGCGTTTTGCCGCAGATCGCTTCGAGTTCATCGCTACTTAGTCCGATGCGATGGATGTAGAACAACATCGGTCCCATTGCCAGTCGAGGGTAATAGGAACCATAGAGGAATCGCTCGACGCCGAACTCTTCCTTTAGGTCCTCTAGTTCTCCCAATACCTCGTAGCGGCTGAGCTCCAGATAGGAGCCGACCATGTTCTTGAGCAGTGGTCGCACCAGCATGGCGTCCACATAATGTGCGCCGACGAAGACGACCTTGAGTTTGGGGAATGTTTTGAGGATCGGAATCAGCTCCGTTGTGGGTGTGTCGGGCAAGGAGATCCACAACGGTATCTGTTCCGCCTGGATCCATTCCAGCAGGTCGGCGTAAATCCAGTCGATAAACGGTACATAATGCTGAATCGCGTGCAGACGGAGGCTAGTTACCTTGCCGTTACCGTGTAACTCCTGGAGTTGTTTGAAGGTGTGTTTGTCAGGGCTGGCTACCCATTGGAAGGTGAACGGACCGCCCTCCTCGGTCCACTTCATCATCAGCTCGTTTCCTTCGAAGGCGCTGATCTTTTCCCCGAGTCGATGATATAGTAGGGCGCGGTCAACGCCGTGACGCTGCATCTCCTTCAATAGCTGTGCAGGTTTTTCGAAAGGGCAGGGATCATCCACTAGATGACCTATCCCGACGTTGGCGTCGAATACTGGCACGTCGGCTTTGAAGCTCAACGACACGGTCACCTCATTTCCAATGTATTCATCGATTATTCTTTGGTTGCTGCGCGAAACCATCCCACTCTCTCGGTTCCCCGACAATCTCCTTGATCTCCGAATGATGGGCGTAAGCGATAAGTTCGCGGGTTTCGGGGGACAGGCGGTCCTCGATCTCTTTGGGGAAGGTTTCGAAAACGGAGTAGGCGCTAAACTGGCTCATATAACGCAACAGCAGGAAACGACGCGATCGGTCCTGCGGTTTCCAGATCAATACCCCATGGGTGAGCATTTCAGAGATGATCACCACGTCGCCGGCCTTCGGGGTGATGTTGGTAACCGCCGGGTGTGGCTCAGGATCGGTTACCTCGGTGTCGCTATTGGGAGCAAACAGACCATCTGGACGTGGTAACTGCGACTTGTGCGATCCAGGCACGACGATCAGACCGCCATCGCTAGGGAACACATCGGTCAGGTAGACAAACACCACCAAGAAATTCGAGTACATGCGGCTGTCTTGAACAAAATAGGTAGGCATTTCGGGCCCGCCGCCACCCTCGCGGGCGCAGTGCAGTCGGCCGAAGTAGCTCTCTTCGTGAGTCTGGTCGCGGAGGTTGCCAGTGGTGAGGCGAGGGCGGTCGTTGGTGAGCTCAACTACCAGCGGCCAAAAGGATGGGTGCAAGGTCAAAGCTTCAAGGCTTTTGTCGAAGGCAAAACCGTGCAAATAGGTTCCTTTGCTTTCGCACTTGAATCCGGATGGAAGCTCTGTGCCCGGTGTATCGATATAACGCTGTGCGGCTTCCTGTGCACTGTGCAGCTCTGATCTCTGCAGCACCCCCTCAAGGTGCAGATAGCCAGTCACATCGAAGAAATATCTCTGCTCGGGTGTCATACGTCTGTCAGCTCAAGCTGACCGCATCCATCTTTGCGATCTCCTTGATATTTTTGTACGGCGCTGCTTGGATAAGCTCTAGTGTCTCGGGTGACAATTTTGCTTTTACGCCCTTGGGAAAGTTGTCCTTCGGGGCGTGGTACTGGGTCATGTATCGCAGGGTGAGAAAACGACGGTCCCGATCAGTCGCTTCCCACGTCAAGGCACCGTGCGTGACGTTCTCCGTCGTGAGAACCGCATCCCCGGCTTCCACCGGAAAGCTGGCAATTCCAGCTGGGACTTCGGTGGAGTTGAACTCGTCGTTGTAACCGTGATCGGTGTGGGAGCCGGGATAGAACATGTTCCGGGGCATCTTGAAGTTCGCTTTGTGGGAGCCAGGAACCGCGATGAACCCGCCGTCCCCTTCGCGCACCTCGGTCAAATAAACGAAGCAGATCAGATCGCTGCAGTAGATGCGGTCGACATCGACGAAGTAGCGCCAGACATCAGGGCGTGAGGCCCGTCCGCCGCTGTGCAGGCCATGGAACGGGGCGCCATGGCGGTTCACCATCATGTTGCCCCCGGACAGACGTGGTTTTCCCCAGGTGAGCTCGACGATCAGCGGCCAAATCACCGGGTTCATGGTGATTGCTTCTAAAGCCTTGTCGAAGGCGAACGCGTGCACGTACCAGTTGAAGTGCTCGCGCTCCAGATTGATCTCGAAGCCGTCGGGCACGGCATCGGGGGGCGTATCGATGTACCGTTGGGCCGCCTCTTGAGCACGAAATAGTTGGTCGCCTCTCAACACGCCGGGTATCTTTAGATAACCGGTGAGATCGAAAAGGTATTTCTGCTCTGGAGTCATGCCTATTTGCGGGTTGCGAGATAAGGTAGGAGGAAGATTCACTGGGTCAATAGAATTGACGATCTTTGATCGGTCTCAGGGGCGGCGCTATATTGATCCCAAGTTCAGACAGGAGACCAAAGGTTCATAGTGGAGAAAATTCCGATCTGTATCGTGGGTTGTGGCGGTATGGGGCACCGTCATCTACTTGCTTACAAGGTGCTCCAAGACACGGGCATTGCCAATCTCGATTTGGTGGCGTTGTGCGACGTTCGTCCCGAGAGCGCTGCCCTATGCGCTGGTGAGATGCAACGCGTCTTGGGGCGTACACCTATGGTGTTCCACGATCTGGACGAGGTACTTGCTCATCCAGATATCGCTGCCGTCGACGTGGTTACCGACGGATCCACACATCACGAGATCGCCGTGCCGGCATTGAAAGCCGGGAAACATGCGTTGGTAGAGAAGCCGCTAGGTATAACCATGCGTGCCTGTCGGGCCATGATCGATGCCTCGGTTGAAGGTGGCGCATTGCTGGCCACTGCGGAGAATTATCGTCGTGATCCTCCCAATCGGCTCGTGAAGGCGGTCATAGATGCAGGGATTTTGGGCAAGCTCCACACCATGCTGCAGGTTTCGGTAGGGGGTAACGACGAAATAGCCATTACGCCGTGGCGACACCTCAAAGTCAAAGGCGCCATAGGCTTGGATATGGGAGCCCACTACGCCGATATCATCCGTTATTACACCGGCGAATTTGAGCAAATATTCGGCAGCGGTTTTATCGTCGAGCCGATCCGACGCCGTCCGGGAGGTTATGACGATCACCCGCTCGTTTCGTATCGCGAGCGTGCCAAATCTTATCCAGACACAGTGGAAGCGACTGGTGAGGATTCCGTAGTTGCACTTTATCGCATGTCCTCCGGTGTATTTGTCCAGCTCACCATGACGAGCGGAAGAGGTGGTCGAACCTGGGAGCGGAGCGTTCATGGCCAGCTGGGCTCGCTCTATTCGGATGGCGACCGCAGCGGCAAGCCCATACGGCTGGTTCTGGAAAATCATGAGCTGGTGGGCCGGCAGATATTGGAAGTAGTGCCGGACTTCGAATTAAACGAGATTACCGAAAGGCTCTTTGGGAAACGCGCGGTGGATTACGATATGCCGACGCATGAAACGCATCCCGGTTACGCCATTGATGCCCGGCATCTGGCGATAGAGTATCACGATTTTGGCGAGGCGATTCTGCACAACCGCCCGCCGGAAGTGGACGGTTTGGGTGGCATGAAAGCGGTGGCGGCGGTCGTTGGGGCGTACGAGTCGGCAGAATTGGGCCGAGCCGTCTCCATGGATGAGATGTTGTCCTGTTCGGTGGACAGCTACCAGAGAGAAATCGACATTTCGTTGGGTATTGTAGATTAATAAAACGAAGGATTCCACGGAACTCAGGAGCAAGCCATGAAGCAGAGTAATGAAGGTTTCACCGTATACGATTGTAAAAGGGATATACGCAACATTCTGGTGACGCCGCAGATTAGAGCGCGGTTCTGTTACATGGAGCCGGGAACGGGTTCGCACGAAGGGTTCGGGCATACTCACGATTTGGGCCACGAAATTTTTATAGTTCTTTCTGGGCGATTGGAATTCAAAATCAACGGCGAGGCCCACGAATTGGGACCGGGCCAGATGTGCTATGCCCTCGTCGACGAGTCCCACACTGTACGGGCCCTCGGGGACGAACCAGTGTATTTCTACCTGTCGGTAACGCCCCATATCCAGCCGACGCACACCATGTACAACGACAAAGGGGAACGGGAGCCGGCCCATTTCCGCCCTTCCAGCGATTACAATACCGAAACGGACAATTCGCTGGCTGTGCCGGCTCATATCGACAGGTACCTAGATGCTATGCAGGAGACCGCGACGGTGACCAAAAACTGTGCCACGATGCAGAGGGAGCTGGCTAACGCGCTCAAGAAGGCTGTCGGAGAAGATGATGAAAAAGCCGCAACGCAGATTCGCGAGCAGATGTGGGAGCCGCTACTGTCCACCTTCAAACACATGACTGATCTTGCCGGCGAATGGAACGCCCTTTGTCCGCGCGTGGGGCATATAAACAAACACTATTGATTGATTCGCTAATCAACTCAATCAGAAAGAGAACATCATGAAACCCGTACGCATCGGAGTAGTCGGTTGTGGGGCCATCGCCCAGGTGCAGCACTTACCCAATCTGCTGGAGCTAGATGAGGAGTTTGAAGTGGTGGGCGTCTGCGACGTATCCGCGGGCACCGCCGAATATGTGGCCAAAAGATTCAAGGTGCCCAATCATGTCACCGAGATCCCCGATCTTCTGAGCATGGACATCGACGCGGTCCTTTTGTGTCACACCGATCCAAAATCCGATGCTGCCGTCGACGCCTTCGAAGCGGGCAAACACGTTCTGGTCGAAAAGCCTATTGCCGCATCGCTACAGGAGACCGACCGTATGATTGATGCCCAGCAGAAGGCGGGCAAAGTAGGGCAAGCGGCTTACATGAAGATCTACGATCCCGCTTTCATTATGGCGAAACAAGAGATCGATCAGATGGCTGGTTACGACTTTGTTCAGATCAACCACCTACATCCCAACAATTACCTGCATCTGGATCAGTTTCGCGTGCGGCACTTCGACGATGTACCGCCAGGAGCGCGTGAGGCCAAACGCAATGATTACGCAGAGAATTTGCGCGAGGCGTTTGGCGATCTGACTGAAAAGGTCTCGTCCTGGTGTGGCATCACCTACGGATTGATTCACGATCTCTACAGCTTGCGCACCATGCTTGGTGTGCCCTCGGCAGTTCTCAGCGTTGAGATCTGGCAGAACGATCGGGCGATAACCTCGGTCTTTGAGTATCCCAACGGAGCCCGCTGTGTCATTACGCGAGTGGATCTGAATCAGCTGTGGGATTTCAAAGAGACGTTAGAGGTCTACGGTCCCGACAAGCGGGTGTTGATCTCCTACCCTACTGGGTTCTCGCGCCGGGTGATGGCCACCTTGGTCGTTCAAGGGGTCGATGGCGAAGGCACCAGCTACAAAAAGGAACCCAAAATCCCTTGGGACAGTGCCTTTACCAACGAGCTGCGTCACTTCCACCAGTGTATCACGGAAGGTATTGAGTGTCGCTCTGATCTATCTAAGGCGCGACACGACGTCGAATTGATCATCGATATTACCAAGGTCTATGCCACTGGCGAGGCTATTCGGGATAGGGTAGGCGCCGGCGTGGCGGCAGCCGCTGGATAAGCCATCGGATAAGTGTCTGTCGCTTAACCGATGGTTGTAGATGACACTCTAGAAGCCGGTTTCGCCGCGGGAGGTTTTGGCGTAGCGGGCTGTCCAGTAAATCGGCAGTAGATGTCATACCGATTCTGAGGTGCTGGCTGAGACGGGCGGTATACGTGCTGTCCGGGGCGACGGCAACGTTGTTTTCGCCCTCGCGGATGTCGGACAGCTCCATTGCGTCGGCCAGTGTGTAGATCTGATTACCTGCCGCCGTGCAGCTAATATTCCCTCGATATCAACGGAACGTTAAACGACTGCTCCCGGGTGCTGTGACCACGTGGATGTCTGGTGGTCGACGATCGCTCCATCCCTCTTATGAACCGGGTCGACGAGATTTAAGATCTTTCCCGCGTCTGCCCATACGTGCCTCCGAATCGCGCAGTAAGGGCTTTTCGAGTTAGAGAGAGACTCGAACGGGGAACCTATACTTCACCTACGGGCACCTCGTGGTTAGGGTGAGGAGGTGGTGGACGCAGTGACCGCGATCAGCCATTGTTGGCCGGGCTCCCCGGTTTGGTGGCGAACAGACTAGTTACCGACAACAGTGCTACGTAAACACAGAATCCCCACAGCATCGGATCGTAACTTCCCAGAAAATCGTAGGAGATTCCCATAAGAAACGGTCCTGTGCCGGACGAAATGACGCCGATGGTGACGACAAAGCCGCGGATTTTGCCGATATGTCCGCGACCATAATACCTCACCCAGATGGTTTCGGAGACCGCCATCGTCAAACCGCTGCCAATGGCAAGGGCCGCAGGAAAACAGTATGCCATCAAGTGTGCCGGTAGGGCATTAATGAAACCTGTGCCCGCCGCCAAACAGACAACCCCGATCGACAACATCAGATTGAGGGGTATCCGATCGGCCAGATAACCTGCAACTGGATGGGAGGCGGCCTGGATCGCCGCGAAGATGGTGAAGGCGCGCACCGCGTCGGCCACGCCCAAGCCGCGCCCTTGGAAGAGAGAAACCATCTCGAACTGCACGCCGGTGGAAGTCATCGACCAGCTCGACATGACCGCGGCCAGAAGCCAGAAGCTGCGGGTACACATCGCCTGCCGCAGTGTGAAGGAATGGTCAACTTTCGGTTGTTCCAGGGACTCCGCTGCCTCAGGTGGGGTTGTCGCACCGTCGATATTCAACCCCATTTCTTCAGGTCGATTACGGTACAGAAGAAGAAGGAGCGGTAGCAGGATTGCGCAAACCCCTGCTCCCAGAAGAATATAGGTGATGCGCCAACCGTAAATCTCGATGAGCAACAGGTTCAGCGTCGGAATGAGACCAAACGAAACCGCCATGCCCATGTTGGACAACCCGCTGGCAATTCCCAATCGGCGACTGAACCACATGGCCAAGGTATTGGCTGCCAGCAACGACATCGAACCTTGGGCTATGAATCGCAGGCAGAAGAATACTAGGAAGAGAGACCAAAACCCTACTACCCGCGAAACAGCAAAACAGGTGAGTCCGAGCAGTAACGTGGTGATGAGCAGGGCGAAGCGAGTGCCGTACCTGTCCATCATGGCGCCTACCAAAGTCAACGGCAGGCCGGCCAGTAAAGTCGCCGCCATGTAGGCGCCGCCCAGCTGACTGGCAGAAAGCCCGAGCTCCTCGCGGAAATATGGATTGAAGATCGATATTCCGTAGGTCTGTCCCGGGGCGGTGCAGATATGTACCAGCATGGCCACAGCCAGTACGATCCAACCGTAATAGAACGGCAAGTGCCGGGCGAGAAAAAGGGTGATTATTTTGTTCATGAGCTGTTTCGTGACAAGGATCCGCTCTTACCTGCGGGAGGGCAAGAATACGGGGAGCCAAAAACTCTGACAAATGGACGGTCACTGAAAAAATGAGCCGCCCTTCGCTGCGAGCTACGATCGCTAGATCCCTTCTTCAGCGCCGGGTAGCACCGGAATTCCGAAGAGAGCTTTTTCAGCGACTAGGCCGGCTG